>DATFXZ010000291.1:0-6105 GCA_035315305.1 Terriglobia bacterium
CGAACTCGCAGAACTTTACCGCCGTGATTCTTCGGATCCTGCGGTTCATTACCGCCGTTGGTCATGAAGATCGTGCCGTCGCGTCCAAACGCGATCCGCGACGCGCCAAGCCCCGGTTCCGGTACAAAGATGTCGCGGACCTCTGTGAGGGCCTTGCCATCCCAGCGTCCGCACGCCAGCGCATTGGTCGACCGCGTCCCTTCGAGCGGCTTCGTGTACGTGAAATAGACCAAATGGTTTTCGGCAAAATGTGGATGCAGCGCGATGTCCATTAAACCGTGGACGGCGCCGGGATCGCCAGACTTGCCTGCGTATCGTGATGCGGGCACGCCCGCAACCGGCTGCGGATCGAGAACACCGTTCCGGATGATCCGAAGCTTCCCCGTCCGCTCGGTGACGAGCATTGCGCCATCCGGAAGAAACGCCAAACTCCAGGGATACGTCAGACCCTTCGTAACCGCAACGACCCGAATTCTCTGGCCTTCCGCCGTATCGAATTCCATCGGCAATTTCGGCAAGGGACGATCGGCGAGGCCCGTCGGGGCAACAGGAATGTTATTTCGAAATGGGACTTGTTGTTGTACGAGTGCGAGAAGTAGTGCCACATACGCTGCGATCTTCATAAATAAACGCTCCCTCTGTAGGGGCGGTCTATGACCGCCCGGGCGGTCACAGACCGCCCCTACAATCTCTGTCTTTGTCATTCACGATTCAGAAGTTCACCTGTGCCGCATCGCCGAGTACCACAGATCGGTAAACCGGCAGAGCCCAACCTTGTTTCATCAATTCGTCGTACCGCTGCTGGACTTTGGTCTGATAATCCTTCTTATCTTTATAGAGCTTCTTCAACTGTGCCGGACTCAGCGCCAATTCGTAATTCGCTAGATTACACAACTGATTCTGAGCTGCCTCTCCTCTTGCAGCGATGAACGGGTGCGGATTCTTGATAGGCGGTTCGGCTCCCGAGTTGGGGACACCGATTTTCTTGGTAGGGACATCCACGTATGGATTTCGGATGCCTCCCTTCACATTGCCGAACTCATCCAGGGCCATCAGCGATCCATCGCCGTCTGTGTTGTAGTCCATATAGATTCTGTCCGCGCGAGGTGGAACAGTCCCTTTATCGATCCACTGCCAAAGATGATACAGCGCGACTGACATGTACGCGGCCAGGGGAAACCGGCTGATCGGCAGCTTGCAAGGGTCCGGGTAATATGCGGCAGCGTCACGGGAATCGATATGCGCCATGCCCGCGAATTCGTAAACCCTGAATTGATTGCCGGGAGTGTCACCGTCGACCCGAGTTGTGGCGCCATTCATTGTTTCTCGCATCGTCGGGACCTGAATCATCGGAACATCGACCATCCGGAGATTCGCGCCGTTGCTCGTCGGCATGAAGCCGTCATAGATGGGCTTCATGTCGGTGAGTCTCAGCACCATGTGCGAGGGCAGGTAATTGACGACCACGCCTGCGGATGCAGACGAACCCGTCAGGATCATTTTCCGGACGGCAACTGCGGCAAGTGGGTTGTCCTGCCGTTTGGATTTAATCAGCGCTCCGATTTGCGCGATGATTTCGTTCGCTTGTCCGCCGCCGACCGAGAGATCTTTGTAGCGTTCCTGGTTGAATTCAATGAGTCCCTGCGGCGTGGTTGTCAATATTTCCAACCCGATGTGACCTTCCGTCATCGAGTAGGTGTGTGTGAAGTGAAACACCCATGGATTGCCGCTAGGGTGCATGGACTCAGCGAGAACGAGTCCGCTGAATTTGCTGTCGTCGGCCGGCTTGCGAATGACGATTCGGGTTTTATAAGGCTGGCCGTTTGCTGTACCAGAAACGAAATATTCCTTCGTGACGTAATTGAAGTGTGCGAGGTCGTCGCCGGACTTCAATTCCATCAACGTTTCGAAGAACTTTCCTGGTCCTGTGATTTCTGCCGACGCGGCCGCGATCGCAGAGACGACGGGCGGCGGGTCTTGCGGCTGCGTCTGTTGCTGACCCCGCTGCCCTTGGCCGCGCTGTCCCGCTTGACCTTGCTGTGGGGTTTGTCCGCCGCGCTCTCCTTGTACCGGAATCGGCAATTGTCCCAAAGTTGTCATGACGCTGAGCGCGACTGCCACAGCCGTGAGTGCGATGATGCGATTGGTTGGTGACATGACCCTCTTCTCCTGAGCCGTGTACGCTATCACGAGGAAAGTACGTGAGTCGATAATCGCTGTTGGCACGCGTCAGTGACCCGATTTGTCCAATGAGCTGGGAAAGCGGGGTGAATGCAGGAGACCCCACTGGGCCAGACGATAATCGAGCCCTGTCTTGAGACAGCCGAAGCCATAACTGACGCTGCGGCGAAAATTGATCGATGAGGCATCGGGCGCATAACTCGTCGGACACGACACCTCGCCGATCTGACATTTTAGCCAGATCGTCTCGGCGAGAATTTGGTTATCGAAAACAAAATCGTCCGAGTTTGCCGATAGTGGAAGCCGTTCGAGAAGGTCGCGGGCGAAGGCACGATAACCGGTGTGAAACTCCGAGAGTTTCGTTCCGAGGAGAATATTACCCACGAGGGTAAGGCCGCGATTGGCGACGTAACGCCACATCGGCATACCGCCTTGGAGTGCTTGTCCTCCAAGAATGCGCGATGCCAGAACGCAGGAGTACAAGCCGCTGGCCACCATCCCTGCCATTGCTGGAATAAGCTTCGGAGTGTATTGGTAGTCAGGATGAACCATGATGACGATGTCGGCGCCGTTCTCCAGCGCCAGCCGGTAACAGGTTTTCTGGTTGGCGCCATAACCGCTGTTGCGGGCATGCACATGGAGTACAACCCGATCCAGACGCCGCGCCAGTTCTGCCGTTCTATCCTGGCTCGCGTCGTCCACGATGATGACTAAATCCACGATCTCCTGATCGAGAACCTCACGCCAGGTTTTTTCAATGGTATCTTCCGCGTTGTAAGCGGGCATAACCACGACGACTCTCTTGCCTTTGATCATTACGCGCCAGCGAGCCGCCAGACCTTTGTGTCTCTGTGTCTTTGTGGTGACATCCCTCTTACAGTGCAGTACTCCTCACGTCACGGAGGCAGTCGGAAATCGTGCGGAGGATCGCAGTGATGTCGAAAGGTTTCCCCAACCACGGACAGCCTGTACTCTCGACGAATTTGAGTGTTTCGGCATTCATCAAGTCTCCCGTTACGAAGATAAGGCGCCGTTCGAGGGCTGCGCCCTTTCGTCTCAGGGCGGCGTAGAATTCCGCACCGCTGATCTCGGGCATTTTGACATCGCTGATGATGAGATCGAATTTGTATCGATCAATTAGTTCAAGGGCCACGCGTCCGTTCGGGGCCGTCTCGACATCGTGTCCTGCGCTCTGGATTACCTCTTCAAACAATTGCCGGATTTGCGCTTCGTCTTCGACCACCAAAATACGTTTGCGTACGGTGGTTTCGATTCGTACCGGAGCAGGATCCGCAACCGGCTGGTGCACCCAACGCTGAACGGGAAGTTCGACAATAAAGGTTGTACCGCGTCCCACAGTGCTTTCAACCTCGATTGTGCCCCCATGTTCGCTGATGATCGCCTGGCAGATGCTTAGACCCAGCCCGCTTCCCTTACCGACAGGTTTGGTTGTGAAGAAAGGCTCGAAGATGCGGCGGAGATTGTCCCGTGGAATGCCCGGACCGTCATCTGAAAAAAAGATCAAGATTTTGCCGGGCTCCAATCGCGTGGACAGCCGTAACAAGCCTTTGCCGTGCGCGTCGATCATCGCTTGCTCTGCATTCACGATCAAATTCAAAAAGACCTGTTGCAGTTGATATGGGTCTGCTATCGTTTCGAGCAGTTGTGGCGCCAATTCGGTGCTGACTTCGATATTACTGACCTTCAACTCGTATGCCCGCAGTTCCAGCGCTCTCTTGAGAACCACGTTTATATCTGTCGGCTTTCGCTCCGGCTTTTCTTGTCTCGCAAATGCGAGAAGATTTCTCACGATCCTTGCCGCGCGTTCGGCCCCATCCTTGATCCGCGTGAGCGATTGCACATTCTTTTCATTCAGCTCGCGCGTCATCATTAATTGAATGTTTCCGACGACAATCGTGATCGGATTGTTCAATTCGTGCGCAATACCCGCCACGACTTGACCCATCAGAGCCATTTTCTCCGAGTGCAAAATCCGATCGTAGGATGCCTTCAGCTTCGTCTTCATGTCGTCCAGCGTTTTGCTCAGCACGCCGATTTCATCGCTGCGGTCAAGTGTGAATCCTCCGACCAGATCGCCCTCGGCGATCCTGCGAGCTGCTACAGTCAGGACTTCGACGGGGCGAGTGAAGCTTCGCAGGATGAAGATGAGACTTCCCATCGCGATGAGAATGAAGACGACTCCAAAGGTGACGAAAAGCGTCTTAAGACTGTTAATGCCAACGTATGCCTCGGCGAGATTCTGATCGACCACAATCGCCCACGGCGAGGGCGCGGCGTGTTCAGTGACCAGTAATGCCTTTGATGGATCAGGATACTCAAAGGGGCGATGCTCTCGAGCCTCATCTGTGCTGGCGATGACGCGTTTCGATTGCTCATCCACGAGTTGAGCAATGCCGTGAGTCTCGCCGTTCCGTCGAAGAATGTTATGGAGCGCTGGATGGGCGTTCGGGATAGCGCCGACCAGGAGACCAATAACGTGTCCATCAGGATTGGTTAAGGGCGATGTGACCAGGATGTCCAGTCCCGTGGGAGTCTCCGACAAAGAGAAGACGACATCCGCCGGAACGTTTTCAAGCTGCTTTACGATTTCATCGAATTGTTGGAATTGGGTCTCGATCAAGTCCTGATCCGGAGGTTCATTCCACAGAATTTTGCCGCTGGCGTTAACCAGATAAACCCTGGTGAAAACATCGGACTCGTAGAAGAGATAATGCAGCGTCGTCCATGCGGGAATCTGTTTACCTTCTTTTTTTTCCTCCAGCGTCTGAAGTCCGTATACCAAAGCCGGTAGAGCTGCGACCCGTTGCAAGCGGTCGACGCCGCGCGTGAATAAACCGGTGAATTCCTGCGCAATCGCTTGCGCAGTATTCACACGCTCGTCAAGCAGCACCTTCTCCTGCGCGCGAACATAATAAGTACTGAATACGACATACAGTCCAAGCAGAGCCGCGGTGCTGAGGGTCACGAACAGAAATGTCTTCTGCTTGAGGTTCACGGCATCATCTCTTGAGCTCGATCGAGGGGATGCTCATTATCGAGCCTTCACCGACCTCGATCGGCAGGGTTGCCGGCTTTGCTTTTTCGTGCCAGATCTTCAGTGAGTATTTTCCGGGTGGGACGTCTTTTAAAACAAATTTTCCGTCCTTGTCCGTTTTAGCGAAGTAGGGCGTCTCCGTGACGATGACGTACGCCGACATTTCAGCGTGTACGTTGCAGAGCATTGTCCACACTCCGGCTGTATCAAAGACGTGATATTTCGTCGTGTGCTGGGCATACGTCCCCAGGTCGAAACGCGGCGGCCCGGGCGAGAACACATTGTGCCGGATCTCGTCACTATTCGGAAATGCGACAGTCGTGCCAACCAGTACCGCCAGCACATGCGGCACGAATTTAAGGTTCACTTGATCCAGAACGATCGGGCTCGGTGGGGGTGTATACCGCTTCCCCGGTATCTTATCGATATAGATAATGACATTACTGTTGTCGCGCGCGGACCTGACAAGAATCTGGCCGTGAATGGTGGACGCTATAGCGAACGTCGACTCCAGCAGCGACATGATCAGTACGGCCACACGGATCAAAACGCGAACTCCAATCGAACCAATCCTTCGTTCAGCCCGGTCCTTTCCGTCGTGCCGACTTGAATGTGATTAAAGAAATGTCCTTCAGCCAGCACGCGGACATTCGCGCGCACGAGAACGTTGATGGCCGGAATCGTTTCAATCACATTCCGGCGACCATCGGAAAAATTCGTTTTCTCCAATCGAAACGTCGTCATTAGCCAGGGCAGCACGGGATAGTCGGCTTCGGCCATAACAGAACTGCTATTGATCTTCTGTGGTGCCGATCCACGCAGTTGGTCCTTACCGAATACGACTGCGCCGTAGACATTCAAATTCTTCA
>DATFXZ010000292.1:0-3943 GCA_035315305.1 Terriglobia bacterium
GCGCTCGAAGAGTCCACCAGACCAACGCGAGAGCAAGAACACCAGTAGGATGAAGGGCAGCAAGGCGCTACCCGCTTGCGTTGCAGAGTATCCCTGCACTTGAATGAGGTTTAATGGAAAAAAGAACAGAACGCCGCTAAGGGCGGAATACAGAAACAGCGTAAGAAGATTGGCTCCGGTAAAGCTGCGCGAGCGGAACAAAGAAAGCGGAAACATAGGTGCCGGTGAGTGTGCTTCGACGAACAGAAATGCGATCAATGATCCGACTCCGATCACAGCCGCGACCGGCGTGGATTCAATCAGGGCGAAGGCAATCCCGCCGAGGCCCGCTGTGGCGAGAAGTGCACCCACCCAATCGGGTCGTGGTCGTCCATCTTTCGTCCGGCAGTCCGGCACACGCCAGAACGTCAGACCAACAACCAGTAACGCGACCGGTAGATTGATAAAGAATACCCAACGCCACGAAGCATGCTGAATGAGCCAGCCACCGAGTACCGGCCCAACCGCTGCCGTGATGGAAGTAAATCCGGACCAGGTCCCGATCGCTCGTCCACGTTCTCCGCTTGAAAATGAAACACTGATCAGGGCCAGACTACTCGGGACGAGCAGCGCTCCGCCGATGCCCTGCAAACTGCGGGCGACGATCAACTGCTTGATATTTGGTGCAAGGCCGCACCATAGCGATGCGATCGAAAACAGGATAACGCCCGCTGCGAAGACGTTGCGCCGACTGTAGAGGTCACCGAGAGATCCGCCCGTCAGAAGCAATGAGGCAAGGAAGAGCGCATAAGCTTCAACAATCCACTGAAGGTCGGTGATCGTTGCGTTCAGCCCGGACTGCAGCGCAGGTAGTGCTACGTTGACCACAGTCCCGTCGATGAAGACCATGCTCGAGCCGAGGATGGTCGCGGCCAAGACCCATGTGCCACTGCCGGCTGAGGACTCGTCATATGGCGTTGCCAGAATCTGCGCTTCGTCACAAGGGGGCTTGCCGATGTTCGGCATGATTGGTGGACCTAAGTAGTCCATCGTATGCGGTAAAGTTCAAAAATTCGACCCAATTAGTTGGAAAGGTGTTCTTCTCTCGCGTGCGAAAGGAGATCCGATGAGTTTTGATCTCGATGTTGTCATGCATGAACAGTTGCTGGACCGCCGCAAAAGGGTTGCCGCAGCCCTTTCCTCGGACCGTCCAGATCCTCAATTGACCGCCTTGCTGCACGAGGTTGATGCAGCGCTTGAACGGTTCGAAGCCGGCACGTACGGTTTGTGTGAGGTCTGCCACGATACAGTGGAGGCTGCCCGGCTTATCGCGAACCCCCTGGAACGCTTTTGCCTGGACCACCTCAACGCCAGGGAAAGGACCGCACTTGAAGACGATCTGAACCTCGCCTCCCAGATTCAACGAGGGTTACTACCTGCTCACGACCTCCACGTGGATGGATGGCACTTTGAGTATTTTTACGAACCTGCCGGTCTGGTCAGCGGAGATTATGTAGACATTTTTCAAACACAGGGTCGCGATGTTTATTTTGCTGTCGGCGATGTGTCCGGCAAAGGCGTGGCGGCATCGATGCTTATGGCCAAGCTTCACGCGGTTTTCCGGAGTCTCATTCCTCTCGGGCTCCGTGTGGATCAGCTGACTGAACGCGCAAGCCGTTTATTTGGTGAAGGAATGCTGCCTGGGCAATACGCAACTCTGATTTGCGGACACGCCTCGAAAGGCGGCGAAGTCGCTATTTGCAATGCCGGACATCCATCCGCCTTGGTCTGCCATGGCGACAGGATTGAACCCATCTCGGCAACAGGACTTCCACTAGGGATGTTCCCCGGCCAGAGGTTCTCCGTGGAAACCGTGAAGCTCGACGGCGGCGATACCCTTCTGTTGTACACGGATGGTGTTCCAGATGCGCTCAATAGCAGGCAGGAAGAGTACGGAATGTCCAGATTGATCGATGTTGCCGGTGCCTCCCGGTCCCGGGCTCCAGACAAGTTGCTGGCGCATTGTTTATCGGATCTTCAGGTATTTCGTGAGGCCGCAGCACGGTTTGACGACATTACCATGATGGGGATTCGCAGGGAGCACAGCTAGGGGGCAGCCCCTCGTCCCGTCGTCAGAAGCTACAATTCCTTTTGTTTTTATGGCTTTGCAGAGGGGAATACCCCCTCGGAAACGATCATTTTTTTACTTGTTCGTTCTACGGCATCGCCTGAGAATCGGCCCGTAGTTCCAAGGATGGGCTAGATCAATGGGTTTTCGCTCGACAGGATATCGGGAAGAAACCGGACTCAACACGCCAACTCAGCCTACTGCTGCGCGATCAAGCTCGCAATCTGCGACGCATCGATCGATGTGGTGGCGGCGCGAAACTTACCATCACCGGTTCGAATTCCGAAGTCTGATTTCCAGAATGATTCTCGCGACGGGCGAACAGTTCATGCGCCGGAGCAAATCATGGGTCCTGCTTGTCGGCGTTCTCATGGTCACCGTCATCGGCGAAGTCACCTGGATCACCAGTCCCGAAATTTCGCTTTCGCTGTTTTATATTTTGCCGATCACATTCGTGACCTGGCGCATTGGAAGGATGGCCGGTTTCGGGCTTTCGGTGTTGAGCGTCTGTGTATGGGTCATGGCCGATGCTGCAAAGATCTCTTCTCTCTCGGCGGTCGGTTATTGGAATCCGGCCATTAGTCTTGCATTCTTTTTGATCTTCTCGGAAACGTTTGCGGAGTTCTCGGTCCTGCTTGAATGGGTTCGGACGGATTACCTGACCGGCTTGGCGAATGCTCGCGGCTTTCACGATCTGGTGACCAGAGAAATTTATCGGTCCCAGCGGACCGGCAGAAGCTTCAGTCTCGCTTATCTCGACATCGACAACTTCAAATCCATTAACGACACACTCGGCCACACTGCCGGGGACGCCGTTCTCCGGCTGGTGGGAAAAACGCTGGACAAAACCACACGCAAGAGCGACAGCGTCGCCCGCATCGGCGGAGACGAATTCACGATCCTGCTTTCCGGCGCCGGACAACAGTCGGCGGAGACCGCAATCGCAAAGATTGAGGAAGCGGTTCGCGCCGAATTCTCCCGAGCAAACTGGCCCGTCACTTTTACGGTGGGGATCGCCACGTTCCGAGAGCCGCCGCATTCAGTAGAAGCGGCAATCAAACAGGCGGATGACTTGATGTACGAAGCAAAACGGATGGGCAAGAACACAAAAAATCATCGGGTAATCGCCCTTGACGGTGAAGGTGGACAGCAATGATAGCCGCCGAAGATATCGCGCTGATCACCGGAACACGCGCTTCAGAAGACGGCGACCTGGTCAAGCGATGCATTGAAGGCGACCAAGAGGCATGGAAGGAACTTGTCATCGACTATGAAGGCCTGATCTTTTCAATTGCATTACGCATCTGCTGTGACTCTGAAGCTGCTGCCGACATTCTCCAACAGGTCTGTCTGGAGCTCTATCAACGTCTCCACGAGGTTCGGAACGCCGCAAACTTGCCTGCCTGGATCGTCACGATGACACGCCGCAAGTCTTGCGACTATTCGAGAGCACGAGTACCAACTGAGGTGCTCGATGACAGTTCAGTTGATTCGGAAGATGTCTTCGCCAGCATCGAGCGCCAACATACGCTCGAGCGTGCCGTGGCGAGCTTACCGGAACGCAACCGGCGTCTTATTCAAATGATGTACATGTCCGGTCAGCGATACACGTATGAAGAAATCGCTGATGGACTCGGTATCCCAGTGGCGAGCATTGGACCGACTCGGATAAGGTCCTTACAAAAACTTCGAAAACTGCTGACCTAGCAATGTCTGTTTAGAAACGAGGATCTGGATGGGACACCCAACAATTGAGTCGTTGATCGGATTCGCAGAGGGCCGGCTGTCTCCGGAGAGCAAACTCGATGTTGAGCAGCACATTGCAAATTGTGCGGT
>DATFXZ010000293.1:0-3632 GCA_035315305.1 Terriglobia bacterium
CCGAGGCGACGATTGCACGTTCGAGACGCTAGCCAAGGCGTTTCGCATCCGCGACAAGAGTGTCCAGATCATGGGTCAAATCGTTCACGACGCGGATTTGTTCGACGAGAAGTTCGGAAGGAGAGAAGGCTTCGGCATCGACGAGGTAATGAAAGGGTGGGCGCAACAGAACCTGAGTGACGCGCAACTCCTCGACCGCGGCATGGAGTTGGCGGAAGGCTTGTATCACTCGTTGCGCAGGAGGTGAACCCATGCGATGGATCACAAGGCGGAACGTCAAAGTGGACCGGGTGGCCTGCCCCTGGCTCATCAAACGATTCATTGACCCACGAGCAGAATTCCTGTTCGTGCCGGAAGAGGAACTTCTCGAAAGAGCCCGCCAGGAGGATGCCATTCCTTTCGACGCTACGCGATGTTCCGAAGTGAGCCTGAACCATCGCGGCGAGCGTTGCACCTTCGAGGCGATTCTTGAAGATTACAAACTGACCGATCCGGCTCTGCACCGTCTTGGACTCATCGTCCGAGGTGCAGACGTCAAAGGGCAGGAAAAACACTCCCTGGAGAGTCCCGGATTACGGGCTATCGCTCAAGGATTCGCTCTTTGTGTAAGCAGCGACGAGGAGCGCCTCACTCAGGAATTTCCGATCTACGACGCGCTGTTGGAATACGTACGACACCAGATGTGTTTCAACAGACGTGGCAGGTCGGCATCCAGTCCCCCAGATCTATGGAGGTTTTTCCGATGATTCGTTGGATCACATGCAAGGCAGTTCCTTTCTGCGCTTGTTTTTGCCTTTTTTCACTCGCCGCAGTCGCACAGGATGTTCCGACTGACTACCAGGAGGTTTTGAAAGTTCTCGATCGCAAGGGCGACTTTAAGGCTGGCGTTCTCAAAGTGAACATTCCGCGGAGCGATTTGAAGATGACGGTTCAGGGTTTTCCCACTCCGACGCCTTTTGGGTTCGGTGGTTGGATCGCGTTGACGAAGGCAACAGACGGTTCGGACGTCATGATGGGCGATCTGGTCTTGCTGCAGGAAGAGGTGAACCCGGTTCTGTCGGCCCTGCTTGAGAGCGGACTCGAGGTGACGGCACTTCACAACCATTTTTTCTGGGACGACCCGCATGTGTACTACATGCATGTTCACGGAATAGGGAAAGCGTCGGACCTTGCGCAACAGATTAAACCCGCATTGGATCTGATCGGTCACGTCAAGCCGGCTGCTAACACTCCCGCGAGCGCCGGTGGGACGCCGATCGACGTGGCGAAGATCGCAAAGATTGTAGGGCACGAGGGAGAGCAAACGGGTGCCGTCTACAAGATTACGGTGGGTCGTGACGACCTAGGCATGAAGGAACACGGAGCCGCGATTAACGCACGAATGGGGCTGAACACCTGGGCCGCATTTGTCGGGACACAGGAAGATGCAGCTGTGGCGGGTGACGTGGCGATGCTTGAAACCGAAGTGACGCCTGTCTTGAAGGCGCTCCGCAAGAACGGCCTCGACGTCGTTGCAATTCATCATCACATGACGGGAGTAACCCCAATGGTCATTTTCCTTCACTACTGGGGCAGAGGCTCAGCGGAAAAGCTAGCCACTGGATTCAAATCAGCTCTCGACGAGTTGGGCAAGGGCGGTGCTGCGCATGGTACGGGAAAATAACGAGTTTCTAGCGTGAGGAGTGCAAACCCAGTTCTGGAGGAGAGGGCAAACACAACGCAGCCAAACCTGCGTGCATTGCTCCTGTATTTCCTCCAACTGGGAGCATTCGGATTCGGCGGACCCATCGCGCTTGTCGGGTACATGCAGAGGGATTTGGTCGAAGAACGAAAGTGGATTTCCAAGGAGGACTATCTAGAGGGGCTTGCCTTTTCTCAACTGTGCCCGGGACCGCTTGCTGCTCAACTGGCCAAATATATCGGTTGGCTGCATAGCGGCACACTCGGCGCGACTCTCACAGGTGCGGCGTTCATTCTTCCTTCGTTTCTGATGGTGCTCGCCCTGGCCTCGCTGTACGTGCATTTCGGCCAGCTCGCATGGATTCAAGGAATGTTTTATGGAATTGGTGCTGCCGTCAGCGCCATCATTGTACGCAGCGCGTGGAAACTGATCCAAAAGACGCTGGCTAAGGATTTCCTTCTCTCGGTGCTTTTTAGTGTTTTGGCGGTCACCACGGTCTGGACAGAATCCGAGATTGTGTGGCTTTTCGTGCTGTCCGGATTCGTCGCCCTCTTTGTGAAAGCTCCGCCCAAACTGCGGGTCAAGCCAGCCGAAGCTGCTGTGTTCGGGCCGGGACTCGTTACCGGTCTACTCAGTCCAGCACCGGCGGGAACGCTGGCGTCGGTGTTCTTCTTCTTTCTCAAAGCGGGAGCGTTTGTCTTCGGCAGCGGCTTGGCAATCGTTCCATTTCTATACGGAGGAGTGGTTGGCAAGTTTCATTGGCTGACGGAACGCCAGTTCCTGGATGCGGTCGCGGTAGCGATGATTACGCCTGGGCCCATCGTCATCACTTCCGGATTCATCGGATTCCTGGTTGCCGGCCCCCTCGGAGCATGCGCTGCAGCACTCGCGGTATTTTTGCCGCCTTATCTACTTGTTGTTTTCGTGGCGCCGTATTACCGGCGATTCGCGCAGAACCGGCAAGTGAGGGCTTTCGTGCAAGGCGTTACAGCAGCGGCCGTTGGAGCGATCGCGGGCGCAGCGGTCATTCTTTCACGCCGAGCCCTGACGGACGTGCCTACGGTACTGATCGCTCTGATCACATTCGCGGTTCTACTTGCGTTCAAGAAAATACCCGAACCCGCTGTGATCGTCGCCGCCGGGATTGTTGGGGTCGTACTCCACCACGGAGCAAGATGATGCGTCTAGCTATTTTGTTCTTGCTGTCAGCCAGCTTGGTAAAGGCCCAGGCGAGCGAGCGCCTGAAGCTGGAAAAGAAGATCGAGCTGCCCGAAGTACAGGGACGTATCGACCACATGTCGATTGACGTGAAAGGGCAGCGTCTATTCATATCCGCACTTGGCAACAATACGGTCGAAGTAGTCGATCTCAAGGCAGGCAAACGCACCAATACGATTTCGGGCCTTCAAGAACCGCAAGGAGTGCTTTACGTCCCAACCAATGACCGCGTGTACGTAGCGAGTGGCAAAGACGGTACAGTAAAAATCTTTGACGGTACCTCACTGCAGCTGCTCAAGACCATTGAATACGGAGATGACGCCGACAATCTCCGATACGATGCTTCACGCCAGCGGATCTTTGTAGGTTACGGCAGCGGTGCGTTGGGAGAACTGGACGCGGAGGGACAAAAGCTCAAAGAAATCAAGCTCGATGCACATCCCGAATCGTTCCAACTCGAAAAGGATGGTTCACGAATCTATGTAAACTTGCCGAAATCAAGAAACGTCGCGGTCGTTGACCGGGAGAAGTATTCAGTCGTCACAACCTGGGGAACTGGATTGTCACTCGCGAACTATCCGATGGCTCTAGACGAATCCGACCACCGGCTGTTCGTAGTGACTCGGTTTCCCCCGCGCCTGCTGGTCATCGACACGGAGAGTGGGAAGACCATTCAAAAACTTTCAGCAGTTGGTGATTGCGACGATGTCTTCTTCGACCAAGCACGCAAGCG
>DATFXZ010000294.1:0-7696 GCA_035315305.1 Terriglobia bacterium
GAAATTCCCACGACCTACCTTGTTCCAGCGGCCTCACCTCTGCGGACGTCCGCCGATGCGGATCGCGAAGGAATTCGCATCGCGGTCTCGGCAAAGAGCGCCTACGATTTGTTTCTAACACGGGAACTGAAACGCGCTCAGTTAGTCCGAGAGCCCGGCGTGGACGCCTCTGTTGATTTGTTCTTCGCCGAAGGACTCGATGCGCTTGCCGGACTCAAGCCGTTCCTAATCGATCTCGCTGAGAAGCATCCGGGCACGCGCCTGCTCGATGGCCACTTCACTGTCGTACAGCAAGCGGTGGGCGTACCGAAGGGCCACGACACGGCGGCGAGGTATATTGCGCAGTTTGTCGGGGAGATCAAGGTTTCGGGATTGGTTGCGACGCTGATAAAGAAGAACGACATCCGCGGCGTATCGATAGCATAAACGCTAACGCGGGGTTCCCCTCCTTCGAGGCACTGTTGTCCGAGCTCGGGACTATTTTCAAAATGGCGAATTCCCCTCCTCGCATCACCGCGAGGAGGGGTGGCCGAGCGATCAAGAAAATATTGCGCAGCATCCGCTTTTCGCGAGGACGGGGTGGTGTTCCGATCGATGGGACAAGGAACACCACCCCGGCGCCGTCCATAAAGGAGGCTTCGCGCCATTTTCTTGGTGACGCCGCCACCCCTCCTCGCGGTGATGCGAGGAGGGGAATTCGCAGTTTTCAATATGAGACCCCCAACTTATCGCTGTCTCGGCCGCGCTGGACGCGCCTCTCAACGATTTCTGCAACCCTAACTTGGACAGCAGTGCCTCGAAGAAGGGGGAATTTGGCTGTTTCAAAATCCTTCCAATTTATTCACACGTTTTTTAGCCGGCACCAACAACCCAAGTTTCTTGTACAAACACCTCCCGTTTGATTTAGCATTCATTCCCGCACTCAACCATTCACGCTTAATTTCCCAGGAGGTCCGTATGCGCAAAGTCACGATAGTCGCAACGATAGGAGTTTTGGCGCTCGCGTTTGCTCTCAATGCACAACAAGCCAACCCGCTTCAAAAAGCCGCGGAAGCGTTGGGCGTCGCCAAAATCAAAACACTTCAGTACACCGGCTCCGGCGCAAACTTCTCGGTCGGGCAAAATTACACCCCCAACGAGCCTTGGCCGCGAGTCCCTGTGAAGAGCTACACCGCATCCATCAACTACGATAGTGCGAGCATGCGGCTAGAGTTGTTGCGGGAAATGGGAGATGTTATGCCGCGAGGCGGTGGGGCGCCATTCTTCGGCGAGCAGCGTCAGGTTCAGCTGGTCAGCGGCGATTACGCTTGGAACGTGGCTGCGGCGGCAGCGAATGCTCCCGCGCCTATGCCGGCTCCAGCGCCAGATGCTCGGCTGGAACGAATGCTGGCGCTGTGGGCCACGCCCCAGGGATTCGTCAAAGCTGCGATGGCCAACAAAGCAACCACACGGAATGCGCGTGGAGGAACGGAAGTGTCGTTTACCGTGGGCGGCAAATACAAGATGACCGGCATTATCAATGCGCAGGGCCAGGTAGAAAAGGTGCAGACCTGGATCGACCATCCGATCGTCGGCGACATGCTGGTCGAAACGACGTATACCGGTTACAAGGACTTCAACGGTGTGATGTTCCCCTCGCACATCGCACAGACCCAGGACGGCTATCCGTCACTCGATCTCACAATCTCCATGGTCACAGCCAGCCCAGCCGTCGACATTACCGTTCCTGACAATGTGCGTACATTCACACCGCCGGCTGTTCGTGTCGAATCGCAAAAAATGGGTGAGGGTGTTTACTACCTGACCGGTGGCACGCATCATAGTCTCGCCGTCGAAATGCGCGATCACATCGTGGTCGTGGACGTCCCTAACAATGAAGCCCGAGCGAGTGCCGTCCTGGCTAAGGCCAAAGAAGTGATCCCGAATAAACCGATTCGCTACGTCGTGACATCTCACCATCACTGGGATCACCTCGGCGGAATCCGCACTGCAATGGACGAAGGCGCAACGATCGTGACGCACGAATCGAATAAAGCGTTCCTGGAACGCGTTGCCAAGACGCCCCACACGATTGTTCCCGATAAATTAGCTGCATCGAAGAAATCGGTGAAGATACAGACGGTCGCTGATAAGGGCCAACTTACCGACGGTATGCGCACGATCGAGTTGCATCTGTTGAAAGGCTATGAACACACAGGTGACATGCTGGTCGTGTATCTGCCGAAGGAAAAGATTCTGGCGGAGCCCGATGCGTTCACTCCTCCTCCGCAGGCCGGCACACCGCTTGTGAAAACGGCGGTGCCTTATGCAAAAGCGCTCTACGACAATATTCAACGGCTGAAGCTCGACGTGAAGACGATTGCGCCGTTTCATGGAAATCGAACGGGAGATGTTGCGGAATTGGCAAAAGCCGCTGGCGTAAGCTCGTCGAACTAGGAGAAGGGGTCAGACCCCTCGTCCCCTGGTTTTGCTGGACGAGGAGTCTGACCCTTTGCCAGCGGCTTACAGCGATTTGATCTGTACGCTGCGGAACTTGACTGTACCGGCGCCATACTGAAGCCCGATGGGACCTCGGGCGTGGGCGGGGTTCTGAACATCGACAGTTTTCGTTCCGTTCAGCGTCACGACCATGTGAGGCCCTTGCGCAGAGATCTCGAACGTGTTCCACTTGCCGCCTGCCTTCATTGCCGTTAGGGGCTTGGCCACGTCAACGATGGCTCCGGTACCGTACGTCGGATCGGGACGTTTGTCGTAGATATTCACTTCGTAGGCATTCATCGCCGTAATCTGTTGCGGATTCTCACAGCGAATGAACACACCGCTATTGGCCTCATCATCGACCCAGAACTCAACCTTCAGTTGAAAATCGCCATATGATGCTTTTGTAACAAGAAAACCCGTCCCCTTATTCGCCTGAACGACCCCGTCCATCAACTGCCAATTTGCATCGCCTATGGTATTGAATGACGACAAATTCTTGCCGTCGAAGAGCGTGGTCCAGCCCGCCGCGGCTTGATTGGCCTGACCGGCAGCCTCATATGAAAATTGCAAAGCGGTGAGTCCAATCAACAACAACGCGATTACGAGTGCTCGTTTCATACGATCTCCTTTGAAAGCCCGTTACGGCTTTGGAATATCGACTGCGATCCACACGGCCGGTACTTTGCCTGTACTCTCGGCCCAATGCGTGGTCGCGCGTCCTTCCGCGAAACCATCTCCGGGATTTGCAACTAGGTCCGGCTTGCCTTGCTGGTGATAGGTCATCTGCCCCTGGAGCAGGTAGGTAACGGCGGGCCGATCCACGTGATTGTGCAAGCTCAGGACACCGCCGGGCTGAAGCGTCACTTTGCGCATGCGCAGCGGACGACCTTTGGTGGAATCCAATTCATTGGTCAAATCGATCGAGCGCAGCATCTCCTCGCTCTGTCCCACGGTTTCCGTCGGCGGTTGGCGCTGGCCTGCCGCATATCCGGCGATGAATGCGAACCCGACGGCGAAGAGACTGGCAAGAATTGTCATTATGCGAATGCGCCGCATCATAATCCTCCAAAGCTGCTTTGCGTTATTGAAAAAGTTCGGTAAATCTAACTACACGTTTCGGGCCCGGTCAATGAAACTATTCCGACGTGAGGTGACGTATGAAGCTGAAGATAGCTGTGGGCATCATGTTCCTGGCGCTTGCGGCCGCAGCCGCTGCTCAGCGGGGCGGATCGCGGACGGCGCCGAAATACGAGGTTGATCCTTTCTGGCCGAAGCCGCTGCCAAACAACTGGATGCTCGGCCAGGTCGGCGGAACGTTCGTCGATTCACACGATCATCTCTGGATTACGACGCGCCCACGAAGTCTGGACGACCACGACAAATATGCTTCGGCCGATCCACCGAAGGCCGATTGCTGTGCGCCGCCTGCGCCGGTTCTCGAATTCGATCCGGCCGGAAATGTCGTTCAAGGATGGGGTGGGCCAAGTCCCCAATACGAGTGGCCGGACACCGAGCATGGCATCTTCGTCGACTACAAAGAAAATGTCTGGATCAGTGGAAACGGAATGAAGGACACGAACATTTTGAAGTTCACCAGGAATGGAAAGTTTCTCTTGCAGATCGGACATCACGGAAAATCAGGCGGCAACAACGATACCGAGAATTTCAACAGGCCGGCGGGCATCGTCGTGTATCCCAAAACGAATGAAGTGTTCGTTGCGGACGGTTATAACAACCGCCGTGTCATTGTTTTCGATGCGGATACCGGAGCGTTCAAACGGCAATGGGGCGCGTACGGAAACAAGCCCGACGACAATGCGCCGCGCACTCGCGTGTATGAAGGACAAGGCTCGCCTCAATTCAATCTTCTGCACGGGATTCGGATTTCAAACGACGGGTTTGTTTATGTTGCCGATCGTGTGAACAGCCGGATTCAGGTGTTCACACCCGAGGGCAAGTTCGTCAAGGAGGGATACATTGAGCGGAAAACTTCTTCGAATGAAGGCACCGCATTTGACGTCGCGTTCTCACCCGATAAACAGCAACAGTTCATCTATGTCCCCGACGGAAGTAACAAGAAAGTTCAGATACTGAATCGCGACACGCTTGAAGTCATCGGGTTTTTTGGCGGGCATGGCGGGCATGGTATCGGAGAGTTCTTTCACGTGCACAGTATCGCGTCCGATTCGAAGGGGAACCTCTATTTAGGAGAGTCGTTCGGCCGACGTGTGACGAAGTGGAGTGTTAAGAAATGACTACAGCGGCCGTAAAAATCCGACCAATGCTCAATTGGGGGGCCGATTGCTCGGGCCCCCGAATTGAGCATTGGTCAGATCTATTGTCCTCGTTTCTCTTCGGATCGCGCACCGGAGAGGACACCTGCCATTCCGTAATTCCCTTCGTGACAGGCGTACTCGTAAAGAGGTGCCGTTACCTTTTTCATGGGAATTTCGCCGGACCATTGTTTCGCCCACGTCGTCGGATCGTCGATCGTGAATTGATACAGGAGCGTGTTTTCATCGGTGCGTGTGAAGCGCTCGATGACACGCAAATTTTCACTCGCTCCTCTGAAACTCGTTTTGTCGCTGAAATTCGTGGTTTCGACGACAAGGGTTTTACCTTCCCAATGACCGCGCGAATCCCCCATCAATGCGCGCACATTCTTAGGAACGTGTGGACTGCCGTCGAGGGGAATGATTCGAGCGTCGTGAATCATCTCGACCAGGATCGCGACATAATTCGGAGTCTGGACAATCTGATAGTTGCTGTTGTAATTCGCGGGAAGCATGGGTGGGCCAGCCTGCGGCGTCAAAAGACACCGTTCTTGTAAAGATCGACCCTCAGGGCCATCCAACGGTCCGCCGAATTTTCTTCGCGCAGCGGCAGTGTCGGCGTTTCTTTTTTGCGCCTCGGGGAGGAGGGGAGGAACTTTGCCGTCCGGGGGATCGAAGATCAGTGACGATCGCATCGTCGAAACCACGTTTCCTCGATCACGCCAGAACTCGTTATATGCGCGGCCCACATCAGCGTCCGCTCCCCCATCGCGACGATCCCCATTGGCGTCGTATACAGCCTGCTTTTCGAATTCAGCAGCTTCCGCCTTCGTCAAGAATTCTTTCCCTTCAAATTGTTTGGGCCGCTCTAAAGGCGTGACTGTGGCATTCGTCCATATTCCCTGAAGGTCGGGAGGCGTTGAGGGTCGTCCCGCTTGGGAGAAACCGAACGCTGGTGTCAGCAACACGGCCAGGCCGATTGAAACCAAGATTCGCCGCTTCATTCAAACCTCCTACGCGTAACGGATACTTTGGGCTCGCCGAAGTATGGATATTGTATTGCCACTTCTTGCGCGCTCCAAATACGTTGAACCGATTTGAAGCCACACATACAGCCGCAGACCGACTGCTCACGTGCCTGATATGATAGGAAATCGTGCGTGATGTAGTTTGCGATCCGATTCTGATACGAGAATTGGATAAGGCCGGCTCTGACCTTCGCTGCGGTGTCAACCTGATTTGTCGCCCGCCGAATGACGTTTCGGCATTCATTTTCGACTTGCAAAACGAACTGAGGGCAATCGAGCCGGATCAGTACTACTATCCTTTACCAGACCTGCATCTGACGCTCTTCGAAATTGCACACAGTCTCAAACCAGATGCCGCCGCACAGATTGGTGAAATGATGGCCTCGCGGCCGGACGTCTGGCTTACCGGTCTTTGCTCATTCACACTTCGTTCGCCGCGTATGGCCTACAACGAGCATAGCTGTTTGGTGAGATTTGAAAGCGACGAGCAATTCACATCCTTGCGCGGTCTGATTTCCACACGGACATCGATGTTGGGAGTACCGTTGAAGCCGCGGTACGGTTCCGCTTCAGCCCACTTGACGTTCATGCGATACGTGCGGCCGCTCAGGACAAATCTAACGGATTGGTCGGATCTTCTCCGTCGTCTCGCGTGCCGGACGACGTTGACGTGGCCGGTTACGGAATTGTGGCTAACGTGGGGCGCAACCTGGTTTGGCATGCGCTCGCGAATTAAGGAGCGGGGGCCATATTCATTGGCCTGAGAGCTCTCCGGCGCACGCACGTGCGATAGTAATCGAGGACGTCTCGAATCGTCTTGTCCAATGGGTATCGGCATTCAAAACCCAGCGAACGCAATGCCTCAATTGAAGCGGCGTGGCGTGGAATATCGGCGATGCGTCCGGCCTTATGCCGTACCGTCACGCGATTTCTCAAGTCAGCGGCTTGCAGCGTGATATCCAGGATCGTTTGCATCGACGTTTCATTTCCGCTGCCGATGTTGTAGACCGAAGAAGGCACGCCGCGCTCACAAAGAGTAATCAAAGCAGAAGCCGCATCGCGAACGTCGATGAAATCGCGCGTCGTGTCGAGTGACTCCACTTCCAGGACGGGCGGTATGAGGTCTTCAAGAATGGCAGCCGCCTGTGAACTGAAACGGCCGCAAATGTGGCGTTCATCCTGTCCCGGTCCGGCCAAATTGAACAGCCGGGCGCATATTACAGGCAAGCCGCATTGCCGGGCCATAATCCTTGACGCGTGCTCCGCCGCCAGCTTCGTCGCGGAATAGAAATCATTGGGATTGCACGCGGCCTGTTCATCGATTGGGAGTTTCTCCGGCACTCCGTAAACTCCACCAGTCGAACCAAGAATGATTTTTTCAATACTTTTCTTTATTCCGGATACAGCCTCGAGGAGATCGATTGTTCCTTCCACATTTGTCGTTAAAAGGGATGATGTCGGGTCATCGCGTAGGCCTGACGCCAAATGCACGACTACATTCGGCTGAAAATCCGCCAGCATTTCGGCGATGAGATCGCGCCGATGTACATTCACGGGTACGTATTCGTAACGTCTGCTTTTGATGGTTAGTCCAGGTGGTAATGGCGCCGGCACTGGCTTGCAGGCCCATTGGACGCAATGCGTAAAGCTATGGTTCTGGCACGACGATCGTCCAATACCGAGAACGCCAGCGTCCTTTTGTGATTGCAGAATGCTCGATATGAGGTATCGTCCGACGAATCCCTGGGCACCCGTAACGAAGTAGCGTTTCATAGCGACCGCCGGATACCCGTCTCCAAATCCGTGTTCGGCTGCCAGCCCAACAACTCCGCAGCTAGAGTGCGATCTGCAACTAGACTGTAGATCTCCGCATTTGCGGGGCGGTCAATCTTCCCTTCCTCTCGAATGGGAATG
>DATFXZ010000295.1:0-6185 GCA_035315305.1 Terriglobia bacterium
GATTGAGATCGACCGTAGAGTCCGTCGCATTGGTTTTGATCTCGGCATCCTCGTTCTTTATTTCTTCAAAATAGCCGAGCTGGTTCAGCCGCAACAAACTGAGATCCCATAAGGACGAGTTAAACACCTGACCTTCTTCCAGCAGAACTTCGCGACGAATGACCTTATCTCGAGTCGTTGAGTTACCGGTAAACGTAATACGATCCACGCGGAACTGCTGATCTTCATCGATGTTGATTGTCAGGTTGACCAGCTTCTTCCCTTCATCGAGATCCTGCACAGGGACGGGAGAGAAGTTGACATAGCCCTGTGATCCATACAGTTTTTTGAGGTTCTCGAATCCTTTGCGAAGCATGGATTCGTTGAATACCTGCTCAGGAACCAGGCCCAGGATGGCTTTAATCACGTTTTCATTGAGCGCCTTCGCGCCGACGACCTTCACGTCACCGATTCTGTATTGATCGTTTTCTTCGATTTTGAGCGTGATGTAGTAGCGATTGACTTTCTTCTTCCAGAACGGAAGTGGTATTCCGAATGGAAACGGCGGCTTCAATAAAGGAAGCGTCCGATAAACCATTTGCGGTTTCGTTTCGACGATCGGATCCAAGATATTAGCCCGGACATATCCGTGGTCCGCATACAAGATGCGAATACGGGTGAGGTCATCCGCTAGTTTCAAATCGTAGTAGGTATCCTTGCTGGTGAATAAGGTCAGCGGGCCGGTTTCCTTACTCAGCTTCATCGCCCGTTTGATCTGCCGATCGGAAAAAACCGTATTGCCTTCGATTTTTATTTTTTCGATCTTGACTGCGGGGCCTTCGTTAATCTTGAACGTTAGCTTTACCGAGTTGGGAGGAATATCCTCGGCTGTGGTGTCTACTGTCGCGTCCTGATGACCTTTCTCTGCCAGCATAGCCTTGATCACACTCTCGACGTGCTTGATCTTGCTAGCGTCGTAGGGCGATTCTTGACTGACGCTTATTTTCTTTTCTTTGAGCTTATCGAGAATGTCGGATCTTGAAATCGAGTTGGCTCCGATGAAATCGATGGAGCGAATCAACCGTCTTTCCTTGACCACGAAGACGACGACGATGCCACCGTGTTCGCCATCTTCCGCATCCACGCGAATGTCATCGAAAAACATCTGTGCGTATAGTTCTTTCACGTCACGGCGGATAATTTCGGGCCTGAGCACGTCGCCCGGCTTGGTTTGGAGGTGATATTTGATGGTGTCCTTTGGAATCCTTTGATTACCGCGAATCTCGACGCTCTCGATCCTGCTAGAGTCTGGGTCCTGTGAGGCGTTGAGTCTCAACGCCGGTAAAACGAGGGCGAGAAATACTGAAACAAACTTCATCATCTCGCACCAACAAGCGGCTGAATGGTTGTGAAAACAGTCCCGGTGAATTGGTAGCCGACGACGTAATTGGGACCGCCGCTCAACTCAACGACTTGGATACTCCCGACGAAATCTGCGGGAAGGGTGAGCATCTGGTCGACGAACCCCGAGACCTGGGACCAAGGTTCGATCATTTCGTAGGCTCGGTCGACTTCAAAATTGAACTGGTCGCGGGCAATGATGGAGAACTGGCCGAACGTCTCCGAATCGTTGGCGAGAGAAAATCCAAATCGAGTGCCGTCGCGCCGATCGATCAAGAATTGAAATTCAGTTCCTGCCGTCGCAGGCGCAATTGTCGCCTCGCCGAGCTTGTTGTCCTTATCGGATGTGGACAGCTGCAATTGCGCGTCCACCGCGCCAGCACAGGACAACTTGGCATAACCGGTCTTCAATGGTGACTGCGCATTCGTACGCAATATCTCAAAGGGGAGAAATTGATCGAGCGTGATCTGGGTGAGCGCAGGTGGACTGAAACCGCCATCGAAAACATCCGCATAGTAAAAATTGCCGTCGACACCGATGAAAGGAGCGCTTGTATTGCGTTGGGTCAAAGTGCACTGCAACGGATTTGTCGTGCTGGTTTTGGTTATTCTCAGCACAGACCGGTAACTTATTCCAGACCCGGTTCCATCGGCGAACAACGGAAAGACGTAAGTGTTCGAAGAAGAGGACGGCTGTGCGCTCACAGGCAGCACACCAGCCGCTAGAATAGTTAACAGGAAGAAGAAAGACCAACGCATCACATCCTCCTAATTGATTTCGAAAGAGGGCACGACCAGAGAAACAGGAGCGGATAACCCCGAACCGGGATTCTCTACTTCAAGCAAATACGTCCCGGCACAACTGATCTGTATCGCGGCAATGATTTGCGTCGAGCTGTTGCGGACTGTTGATATCGCCTTGCGGAAACCCAGATTGTCACAGGGCGGATTTACCCAGGCGACTGCATCCGATGAGAAATTCGTGCCGGTAATCACGATTGGTTGGTTGAAGGCGACCCCGCCAGGCGGTTGGGAATTCCAAGTGACGTTCCCTCCGTCGACGGATGTAATAACGGGCAGAGGATTAGAGACAGTTACTGTCGCAAATGTGGCCGATGTGACTGCGGAAGGAACGGCCAAAGAAGCCGGAGCGGATAACCCTCCGCCCGGTTGCGGGTTTTCGACTTCAAGCGAGTAGGTCCCGGCGCAGCGTATCGGTATCGTGGCGATGATTTGCGTCGCGCTATTGCGGACGGTTGATACGGCCTTGCGGAAACCCAAACTGTCACAGGGCGGGTTTACCCAAGCGACAGCGTTTGGTGAGAAATCTTTCCCCGAAATCACCACCGATTGATTAAAGGTGGTGTTTGGAGGCGTGTTGGGATTCCAGGTGACACTTCCCCCGTCGATGGATGTGATAGCCGGTACAGGATTAGCGACGAATAACGCCGCCGCGTTGGAGGCCGTGAGGTTCGGCTGAGGATTCGTTACCGTAATCTGAAGTAAACCAGGCGTCGCAACACTACTGGCTGGAATAACGGCTTTCAACTGAGTTGATGAAACGAACTGTGTCACGGCAGCCGTCCCGTTCACGAGGACCGTAGCCGTATCCAGCAGGTTTGTCGGATTCTGACCGAAGTTCGAACCCGTGACTGTTATCTGTACAGGCTGAGCACTCGAGGCAACTTGCGCGGTTAGTGAACTCGGCGAAATCTGACTCACCACAGGTACGGGATAAAGAATAGGCAGTGGAAACGCCGCTGAATCGATGGAATTTGGATTCTGAACAGTGATTGGCACAAATCCGGGTTGGGTGGTATCACTTGGCAATACCGTGCCGACGACCTGGTTCTCGTTCACGAACGTCGTCGGCCGTGTTTGAAAGTTGACGCGAACCTGTGTGGCCGGCGTGAAGCCGGTGCCGTTGACGATGATCGTAAATGGACTCGTGATACTTCCGGCAATGATCGGAGACGGTTGGCCGGTGACGCTCGTCAGCGTCGGCCCCGACGTCCCGACAATAAAACTCACGGATGGAGAGTCGATAAAGTCCCCGGATGGTCCCAGATTGCGGACTCGCACTTGAACTGTACCCGTCGTGACTAAAAGTGATGGATCGATGGTGGCCGTCAATAGAGTCGGGTTTGTCACCGTGGTCGGCACTTGCGACGCCGCAAACAGCACAACGCTCCCGGTCGTGAACTTGTTGATGTTTCCCGTGAAAATGTTTCCGGTGAAAGTTGTTGGCGCCGTGAAATTGCTGCCTTGCACGGTCATTTGAACCGCGCTGGAGGAATTCACGGAAGCGGATGCCGGATTGATCGAGGAGATGCTCGGCGTCGTCAATCCGATCGTGAAGTCATTGTTTCGGCTATTTCCATTGGTAATTACGATTGTGCTGCCGCCGGGAGTAACCGTGTAGCCCACCGGCAAAGGCGTGAGTTGGTATCTCCCGGGGGGGAGATCGCGGAAACTGAACGTACCCGCTCCGTCGGTCGCAGTGGTTGCCTGAACTGAACCCGACAGGCCAAACGCCACATTGGGCACCCCGATGTTTTGACCGTTCACACCATTGTTCGGGTCGCGAACTGTTCCGACGATGACAAAGCTCTGTTGCGGGGGAGGGGTAAAGTCAGGTGAAGCCGTCAGGGGAAGCCGTAACGCCAAAGCAGAATTATCAGAACGTCCGTCCAGGCCAACCGCAGTGATAGGAACGTCAGACTTCACAAAGATAAACCCGTTGCCTTGAGCTTCGGGAAAAAGGTCGGCCAGCGTGCTGATCTGCTGCTGGGAATGCGCCACGACAACTGCGATTGTCGAGACCGTATCTCCGGAATCCAAAACGAACGAAAGTGTGACGTTCGCATCGGTCGTTCCGGCATTTTGGAAACTTAGACCAGTAAAGAACTCCCGGCCCGTCCCGCTCAGTTGGAAGCCGAAATTTGTTTCCGAAGGCGTGGGCAGCATAACAGCGAAGCTCGGTTCGGAAATGTTGCCTATACCTACAGATGCCGCAACCGGCACCTTCGGACCTGACGTTGCCCCGGATGCCGTACCTGTTCCTTGCGAAGTGACGGTGATGGTTCCGGTGGAGAACGAAGTTGCAGTCGTGCCAAACAATGTGGACATCTCTTGACGTGTGGACCCATACCCCGGAATGACAACCGACGCTGGATTATTCGTTCCCGGCAAGAGCGTTCCATCGGCCCGAGTAGCAGTGATGGAAACGGTCTGTTGTGAACTCGAGAGATTGTCCACTTGAACAAGCGAGAAGTAGTCGGGCCCCTGAGCATAAAACGGTACGATAGATGTAGTGGAAAATCGATCCTGCGGAACAGCCGATAGGACGGCGAAGTCTGTACGCGCTACAGCTCCTGAAACGCCCGGCGCGAAATCTCGAATAACTGCGTTTGCCGCCACAGGGCTGTCTGGACGCAAGATGTTCCCGGTGACAATAAACGCGTAGGCGACATTGCTCGAGGCTGGAATGTTGATGGTGGTCGTGTGCTGCGGATCCAGCGTTGCTGTTTTTGTCTCCGTATGAGCGCCGGAAGGCTGCATCAAAACGACCTTAACTTCCGCTTGGTTTGGACTTGGATTGAAGATGTTGACATCGACGGAAGCGCCGGTTGGTAAAAACGGAATGATGAGAGTTGCTGACGGTTCCGAAGGGTAGATATAGTCAAAAGCCGTGCTGCCTTCAAATCGCTCGACGGACGTCGCCAGCGGCAGAGGTCCAGTCACGACAACACTTCCCGTAAAAGTGGTGAGAGCCAGAGTCGTCGCGTTGACGCGCGTTTGAGTACCGGCGCCCAACTCAATCGTCGAAGAGTTCAGCTTTCCGGAAGAATCATAGAAAGCAATCGTTGCGGTCGTGGCTTGCGGATTGAAATTACCGATTGTGATGTTGTCGCTCGATGTGATGCCGGGAAAGATGTACGAGTGATCGCTTTCCGCAAAACTAGCCGCCGCCATCCACACGAAAACCAACAAGAATACCGATATACGAAGCGAGCTTTTTCTCATTGTGACTTTCCCAGATAAATGATTAAGCCGGCAGAAGCCCGGACGCTTTGAGTGAGCCCGCTGACGGGCAAAACGATCGCATTCGATTGAGTCGAGGACTGGGGCAATCCAAAAGTAGGAACTTTGGTGAACACGGCGCCTACATCTGCGCGAAGACCAAGACTCCTGGTTATGGGATGCTTAACGCCGCCGCCGACTGTTCCAGAAGCGCGGGAGCTTTCGAAAAATGTATCGAAATTGCCTTGCAGCGGATCTTTCGCCGAGGCTTGCCCTCCCGTGCTTGGCCTGTAGATCACTGCGCCACCGCCGATAGTCAAAAATGGCCGCCAACTGGAGACGGTCTCTCCGAGGGGGTAATAGAGGACGTTTAAAGTAAGCGTGTGAAGCTGGAGAGGAACATTGAAACTTGCCTGTGATGGTGAATCTCGTGTCAGGGAGACACCTGAATATTGATAGCCATACAGGAATTCGGAACCCAACCGTTTGGAATTGTAAAAATTGATGCGAGCTTCGTAGGTTTTCCCGGAGTCCAGTTGCATCACTCCATTGATTGGAGTCGACGACTGAGGAGCGCCAATCGTAAACGACTTCTTTGAATAACTTGTTCCCCCGACCGACAAGCTCAGTTCCACGCTCTTTACACTAAGCCCTTGCGAGAACGCGGGACCCGCACTGAGAAGGACACACACACCTATGAGCAAGAATTGTGATTTCATCGAATGCCTTTCAAGTTCGATCAAGAACGGTTCATGCCGTCATGAACAGACGCAGGGGGTGGG
>DATFXZ010000296.1:0-4755 GCA_035315305.1 Terriglobia bacterium
AGGCCCAAGGCGTTCGCAGTGCTCGCCTATCTGCTGGCGCATGCGGGCCAACTCGCCACAAAAGACGAACTTCTCAATGCCGTCTGGCCGGGGGTATTTGTCGGCGAAGCCGTTCTCAAAGTCGCTGTTCGTGAGATCCGCGAGGCTCTCGGTGATGATCCAAACTCTCCACGCTTCATAGAAACCGCGCATCGGCGTGGGTATCGCTTCATCGGTCCTGTTGTAGAGAGCGCGAAGACGCACGAAATTTCCGGCTCACCGGTGCATACCGCAGATTCCCCGGAGCGAGTAGTCGGGCGTGACGATGCACTGTCGCGAATGCGCGCGCGGTTTGAAAAGGTGCTTGGGGGAGAACGGCAGATCGTGTTTGTCACGGGAGAAGCAGGCATCGGCAAAACTGCTCTGGTCGACACGTTCGCACGGAGCATCGCTTCTGATCGGAGCGTTCGAATCGGTCGAGGTCAATGCCTGGAACAATACGGCACGAGTGAAGCGTACCTGCCGGTTCTCGAAGCTATCGGGCGATTGTGTCGAGAGCACGGACAGATTGTCGACGTGTTGCGCGCTCACGCCCCGATGTGGTTGCTGCAAATGCCTTCTCTAGTGGGCGTTGCAGATCGCGCGTTGCTGAGTCGAGCAGTAGCCGGAGCGACACGCGAGCGCATGCTGCGAGAAATGGCGGAGGCTTTGGAGGTCCTGACGGCAGATTTGCCGCTGGTGCTTATCTTGGAGGACCTTCACTGGAGCGATTATTCCACGCTGGACCTGATCTCATATCTGGCGAGGCAGCGTCAGGCCGCGCAGTTGATGTTGATCGGGACTTATCGCACTGTGGAGTTGATTGTAAGCGGCCATCCACTTAAGGCAGTCAAACGGGAGTTGCTGGCAAAGCAGCGATGCGAGGAGTTGCCGCTTGACTACCTCACTGAAGAAGCAATCAGCAAGTATTTGTCGGTGCGATTTCCCTCCAATGGATTTCCACCGAGGCTTGGGGCATTGATCCACGAACGAACAGAGGGCAATCCACTGTTTATGGTTAACGCTATCGACTACCTCGTGGCGGAGCAGTTGATTGCCGAAGATGGAGATCGTTGGGAGCTCGCTGTAGGGATCGAGAAAGTAGAAGTAGGAGTGCCGGAGAGCATCAAGCAGATGATCGAGAAACAGTACGATCGACTTGGTGTTAAAGAGCAGCGAATACTTGAAGCGGCTAGCGTGACAGGGTCGGAGTTTTCAGCGCTGGTTGTCGCAGCTGCATTGGGCGAGGATCAAGTGGCCGTAGAAGCGCCGTGCGAAGAGATGGCTGGTCATCGTCAGTTTATTCAGCACAGCGGCCTTCGCACGCTGCCAAATGGAGAAACAGTAAGTCGGTACGGGTTCGTCCACGCTTTATACGAAAGCGTGCTGTACGAGCGCCTGTCGGCATCGCGCCGCATCCAAATGCACCGGCGAATAGGCGAGCGCGAAGAGAATTTGTATGGCGATCGTGCCAGAGAAATTGCGGCAGAGCTGGCAATGCACTTTGAGCGGGGCCGGGATTATGGGCGTGCGGCGGAGTACCTTCAAAAGGCGGCAGACAACGCAATCCGCCGATTTGCGTATCAGGAGGCGGTTGGCCTCGCGCGTCGCGGGCTGGAGTTGCTCGCTAGCTTGCCGAAGACTGCCGGCCGCACTGAGCAAGAACTCTGTCTGCAACTCACACTAGGCGTCCCATTGATTGCGACTCAGGGATATGCGGCTCCGAGTGTAGGCAGCGTGTACCTGAGAGCCCGAGAACTGTATCAGCAGTTAGGTGACACACCCGATGTTTCTGAAGTCCTTTGGGGACTTTGGACATTCCATACCTTGAGGGCAGAGTTGGCGACAGCACGCGAGATCGCCGAGGAACTTCTGCATCTGGCTGACCGTCTCCCGTATTCCGGCCTCGGGATGCGAGGTCACTTGGCGATGGAGATCACCTTTATGCATCTCGGGGAGTTTCGTCTGGCAATGGAGCACTACGAGAAAGCCAGCTCACTCTATCAGCGCGAGCGACATATAGATGATGCATTCCTCTACGCCCTCAATCCCGGAGTCGCTATGTCGTGCTTTGCCGCCTTGGCGCTTTGGTTTCTTGGCCTGCCTGATCAGGCTGTGGATCGGATCGAGGAGGCGCTGACCTTCGCGCGCGAGTTATCCGAACCTCACAGTTTGGCGCATGCCGGCTTATTTGCGGCGATGCTTTATCAGCTTCGCCGGGAAGAGCAGATGGCGCTGGAACAAGCCGAAGCGACTATTGCTATTTCCAGTGAACATGGACTGGTGATGTATCAGGCGATGGCAGCCATTTTACGCGGCTGGACGGTGATGAAGCAGGGACGACCGGACGAGGCTATCGAACAAATGCAGCAGGGGCTTGCCGCTCTTCAAGCAACAGGCACTGAACTCGTGCGTCCGCACTTTTTGGCTCTGCTGGCCGAAGCATTCGACAAGGCACGCGAGGACAAGGAGGCACTGCGCGTACTGGACGAGGCGTTGGCGCTGGCCAACCGCAAGGGCGAGCGATACTACGAAGCTGAGCTATATCGGCTTAAAGGGGAACTGCTCCTGATGCAGTCAACAGCCCGAGCCGTTTCGCGAGCAGCAACCGGTGGAAATACTGTGATTGAGACCGAGCCGCCCGCGATTGCCAACGCCAAAAGCTGTTTTAATCAGTCCATCGGAATCGCCCAACAACAGAGCGCGAAGTCTCTGCAGCTACGCGCTGTGATGAGCATGGCCCGCCTGTATCAAAAACAGGGCAAATTGGGGGAAGCTCGGGATCTCCTTGTACAGATTTACGGCACGTTCACCGAGGGATTGGATACTTTGGACCTGCGCGAGGCAAAAGCACTGCTTGACGCGTATGAGTTATGAGTTTTGAGTTATGATTGTTGACTGCTAACTCTTGGACATGAACCCTCCTTGTGTAGCTTCAAAACTCAGCCGATATTAAGGGGCGAGAATTGATGAGTCATAAAGGAGGGGTAACGTTTGAGTAAATTCCATGAGTCGAGGCGCGAATCACCTGGCGCAGGTTTGAGCCCGGCCGCCGTCGATTGAGTACGTCACTCCTGTAATCCAGCCGGCTTTCGAAGAAGCGAGAAACAAGATCAAATCTGCAATCTCTCCCGGATCGCCGATCCGGCCGATCGGATGTGTCGTTTTGCTGCGCTCCACGAAAGCGGCATAGGCATCTTCGCTCATGCCCGAGTTCAGATGAAGATTTGTTCGCACGACTCCAGGATTCACGGCGTTTACGCGGACACCTTTCGGCGCCAGTTCCAGGGCAGCGCATCTGGTGAACTGATCAACGGCTGCCTTGCTGACGCAATACGCAAACACATTGGGAAACGCGCGAAGGCCAGTCACACTGGAAACATTTACGATGTTTCCCTTGCGCTCAATGATTGAGGGCAATGCAAGCTGCGTCAGTTGAAATACCGAGCGTACGTTGATATTCATCATCAGGTCGTAGTCGCTGAGAGTCGTATTTTCGATTGTCCCGCCGGCGATGATTCCTGCTGCATTCACTAAGACGTCGATTTGCCCAAAATCATTCAAAACGTTTTGGACAAAGGCCGCAGTTTCGGGCTCGTTCAGCAGGTCTACCGCGTATGTTTTGATGGTCGTCCCCGCAATTTTCGAGAGAACGTCTTTCTTTCGACCTGCCGCTGCGACTTTTCCCCCTTGTTCCGCAAATTTGCGTGCTGTAGCCATGCCGATTCCGCTCGTTGATCCCGTGACGATCGCCACTTTGCCGTTGAATTCCATCTCATTTCTCCTTGTAAGTTAAATCCACCGACCAGAGTGAAGTCTCCCGAATGTCGATTGGCGCGAAAACGAATCTCCCGTCGCGCAACATATCGAATTCCGGCCACACAAAATGATCTCCTGGAGGCTTCACAAAAAATGCAGCACCGGATTTGGATTGGTTCCAGACACCGGCGATCGGCTCAACCACATCTGTCGCGACCTTGCGCGCATTGGTGCCGTGCGAATCCATCGTCCAGAGCGCCCCTTGGTTCCAAAACAGAATCGAGTTGTTATCGGGAGAATATCGCGGCGCGTAGCCGCCGTCGTTGAGGCGGAGCCGCTTCCCGCCTGATGCCGGGATGGTCCAAATCGAGATCGCGCCGCCGCGGGCAGAAGAAAATGCGATGGATTGGCCATCGGGAGACCAGTCTGGCGCGACATCGATTTCTTCAGCGTCTGTTACGCGCTCGGCGCTCCCGTTGCGAATGTCGAGCTTCCAGATATCGTCATTACCGCTGAGGTCCGCGTGCGAATAGACAATCTGAAATCCGTTCGCAGAAAATCGCGGTTCCCTGCCCAGAGTACGAAAGGTCGGACTCCCACCATTCATACCGGCGGTCCAAATTTCAAATTTGTTGTCGTCTGCAATGGTGTATGCGAACAGCTTTCCATCTGGCGAAGCAGCCGGCTGGAATTCGAGCTTCTCCGAATTCGCGATCGTCGTGCCGTCGGACAGCACGATGTTCGAATCAGCGAAATGCCGGGGCAACACGATACCATCTTTTGCCACAGCCATCCCGACACGAGCGAGCGGCACAGTCATAAGCGGCTGTGTAAGCGGATTGATTGTGGAGGACGCGAAATCGACGTACCACACGGAATATGCCCCTGCTCGATTGGTAAGATAAGCCAGGTCTTGTCCATTGTTGATCCAACCGACATCGAGGGGGTTTTCAGTCATACGATCCATGACCACGGGCC
>DATFXZ010000297.1:0-2769 GCA_035315305.1 Terriglobia bacterium
TGTGCAGGCAATAGAGCGGCAAACAGAAATAATCCCAACACGCAAAGCAGAACGCGTTCAGTCATGATTTCCCCCTCGGCTGCGGACTGTTGGATTACTGAATGTGATTTAGTTGTGGTCGCGAACTATATGTCGCGATTCTGAAGGGAGTCAAGAAATATTGCGTTTGAATTCTGACGATTTTAGAGGTGGATCACACCTCTTCGAACCGGCCACTCTTCTCGGAGCGGAAGAGAGCGTCGACGATCCGCATATTCATCAACGCATCGTCCAGTCCATAGGGCAGAGGAGTCTCGCTTCGCACCGCCCGCGAGAAGGCCTCGCTCTCCAGTGTGTACTGGTCGCAGGGGGCGAGCACTTCCGTGGTGATGCTCTTGCCGTCTAGCGTAGAACCGTCATCGATGAGAATCCGGGTGTGCTCACCCTGTGGGGCATTGAACGGGATCTGGATCTCGATGCGCCCGCGGGCTCCGCAGATCTGGACGCGTTGATAGGGAACGCACTGCGTGGATACCGTGAATGACAGTTGCCTTCCCTGGCCAAAGTCGACAAGAGCACTCGTCGTGCGATCCGTGCGCAACATAGGATCGCGATCAACCAAAGCCACCGCCCGGAGTGGCTCTGTCTCGAACAGGAAGCGTCCCAGGACGATGCCGTAACAGCCGATGTCATACAGCGCGCCGCCCCCTATGCCGGCCTGGTTGCGGATGTTGCTGGGATCGTCATTGTAATACGAGAAGAAAACCAGCACCGCGCGCGGCTCTCCGATTTTTCCGCTCCGGACCAGTTCGCGCGCCCGCAGCCACTGGGGATGGAAGCGCACCATGAACGCCTCCATGATCTGAACCTTTCCAGCTGCGGAGCGGAGCTGTTCCGCTTGCTCGGCCGTAAGTGCGATGGGTTTCTCACACAGCACGTGCTTGCCCGCGGCTGCTGCTTGCAGGGTTAGCGATACGTGCAGATGGTTCGGCAACGGGTTGTAGATGGCCTCAATCTCCGGATCGGCCAGCAGCGCTTCATAGGAACCGTAGGCCCGAGGGATGCACAGCTCACTGGCCGCCTGTCGGGCGGCCGCCTCGGACCGTGACGCAATAGCCCGGACGTCGATCCAAGCGCTCCTCTGCATGGCTGGAATAACCTTGCGAGTACCGATCCGGGCAGTCCCGAGAATTCCCCAAACGACCTTCTTCATGCTCGCCGCAGTATAACGCCCACACTTCTGGAAGCCTGATATGCTGCGGGCCCATGACTTCCAAACTCTTGCTGACGATTCTTATTGTGATCACACATTTATCAGCGCGCCCTGCGCAGCAGACGCTGCTTCCGATCCAAGACGGCCAGGTCATTCCACTTTGGCAGGGACCGGCGCCGGGTGCACTGGGAACGCAGGACACCGATATTCCGGCGATTACTGTATTCCTGCCGCGCACGATGGCGGCGAATACGCCTGCTGTGATCGTGTGCCCAGGCGGGGGTTACGTCTCATTGGCCAGCAACCACGAAGGACGCCAGGTGGCGAGCTATCTCAACTCATTGGGAATTGCCGCTTTTGTGTTGCGGTCGCGGCTCGGGCCGCGCTACCACCATCCCATCGAACTGGGCGACGCACAACGCGCCATTCGTATGTTGCGGGCACACGCCTCCGAATGGCGGATCGATCCGGCGCGAATCGGCATCATGGGTTTCTCGGCGGGCGGACACTTGGCAATGACAGCCAGCACGCTTTTCGACGCCGGCGATCCAGGTGCCCCCGATCCGATCGATCGTCCAGGAAGCCGGCCTGACTTCACGGTGCTGGGCTATCCGGTGATTTCGATGACAGAATCGTGGACGCACCAAGGATCTAAAAACAATCTTCTCGGCGCCAATCCCGATCCGGAATTGGCGCGAAGACTCTCCGGCGAATTGGCTGTCACGAAACAAACGCCGCCGGGATTTCTGTTCCATACGAATGCCGACACGACAGTTCCGGCCGAAAACAGCGTCTACTACTACCTCGCGTTGCGGAAGGCCGGCGTACCTGCCGAGATGCACATTTTCGAGAACGGGCCTCACGGCGTGGGGCTGGCAAATAACGATCCCGCGCTATCGGAGTGGTCCAAGCTGCTTGCAAATTGGCTTCGGGGCAGAGGCGTTGTGAAATAGGGAAAAGGGCGAGCAGTGTCTTTATTTTCACTTGCGCCCGCGCAGCTCGTTTATTCGTTTTGTGAAATCGTCGACGTTATCTTTGTTGACGACCAAGGTTGGAATAACGATCTGTTTACCCGGCGGGATCACAGACTTGTCGCCTCTGATTGTTTGAGCCATCAATTTGATCGCTTGATATCCGAACTCGAAAGGTTGTTGAACCACGGTTGCAAAAATGATGCCCTCGCGAATGCCCGCTAAAGTTTCGTCTGCTTCGTCGAAGGTAATGATTTTGACGTGTCCGGTTTTGTTTGCTTCCTTCACCGCGTTCAATATGGCGGGACCGTTGTAGCTCCACAGTCCAACGAGGGCGCTCACGTCCGGATAACGTACGAGCGTATCGGCCGCATTTGATTTGGCGCGGACGTCGTCGGCGTCATCTGTACGAACATCCAGAATCTGGATTTTCGAGTCGCGCAATACCTCACGAATGCCTTGAATCCGTTCTTGAGCATTGCGTGCGTCCAGCTTTCCGACGAACAACATGATCTTGCCGCCGGCGGGTAAAGCTTCTTTGATCAGTTGACCCGCCTGCCGTCCTGCGGCCACGTTATCCGTGCCCACGTAGCATGCGCGATCACT
>DATFXZ010000298.1:0-5822 GCA_035315305.1 Terriglobia bacterium
GTCCACGGAGAAGCAAAAGCAATCGAGGGTATGCGGGATCACATCACTTCGACGTACAAAGCATGGCAAGTCGAAGTCCCAAGTTATCTACAGACATTCGAATTGTGAGTACAATCGTTCCATGAAAGAGCTTGTTGATCATGCGCTGAACATCGCACAACTGAAGTGGGCTCGATATGCAGATATCCGCATCATCGATCGGCGTGAGCAAGTGGTGAGTGTGAAGAACGGCAACGTCGATGGTCTTGGCGACCAGCACAGTCAGGGCTTCGGCGTCCGCGTGCTCGTGAACAATTCGTGGGGATTCGCGTCCAGCGCCTATCTGAACAAGGCGGAGATCGAACGGGTCACCGCTCTTGCGGTGCAGATCGCAAATGCCAGCAGCGTAGTCCCCGGAGAACGCGTCGAGCTCGGTGATCCGGTAAAGACGGTTGGTAGCTACACGACGCCCGTTGACGTCGATCCCTTTACCGTTTCGCTGGAGAAGAAACTGGAGCTGCTCTTTGCGGCCGATGCCATCATGCGGCGGAATTCAGGAGTGAAGGTTGCCGAGAGCAATGTCATCGCTGTCCAGAATCACAAAATCTTTGGTAACACGGACGGGGCTTTGCTCGAGCAGGTCATGTATGAGTGCGGTGGCGCGATTACCGCAACAGCCGTCAATGACACTGAAGTTCAGGTGCGTTCCTATCCGAACTCGTTCCGGTATCAGGGAACATCTGGTTGGGAGTACGTAACGAATGCAGATTTCGTAGGCAATGCGGAGCGGGTCGCGGAGGAATCCCACAGACTGCTGTTTGCAGATGTATGTCCGCCTAAAACGACTACACTCATTTTGGGAAGCTCCCAACTCGCTCTTCAAATACATGAATCATGCGGTCATCCCACCGAACTCGATCGCGTTTATGGTACAGAGGCGGCTTTTGCCGGCCGCAGCTTTCTTACCACCGACAAGCTAAACAATTTTCGATACGGTTCCGAAATCGTGAATCTTACCGCAGACAGCGTGCGTCCAACAGGTCTTGGGACATTCGGCTGGGATGATGAAGGAATACCCGCTTCTGCCACCGCACTAGTGAAAGATGGTCACTTTGTCGGCTATCTCATGTCGCGCGAGACCGCGTCGAAGCTTGGCCTCAAAAGCAACGGTTGCATGCGTGCGGAGGGGTGGAACCGAATTCCATTGATTCGCATGACAAACGTTTCACTGGAACCTGGTGAGTGGGAGTTTGAAGACATCATCGCGGACACCGAGGACGGCATTTTGATGGAGACGAATCGGTCGTGGAGTATCGATGACCTGCGACTCAATTTTCAATTTGGGACCGAAGTCGGCTACGAGATCAAAAATGGCCAGCGCGGCCGTCTGCTCAAGAACTGTACCTATGGCGGAATCACACCTGATTTCTGGAATTCGTGCGATGCCATTGCCAGCCCGAAGCATTGGAGGCTGTGGGGGACTCCCAATTGCGGTAAAGGCGAACCAATGCAGACGATGGGTACGGGGCACGGCGCATCTCCCGCCCGTTTTCGCAATGTAAAGGTTGGTATCTTTAAATGAATTTTCGGGAGATCGCAGATTTTGTGATCAGTTCATCCAGGGCCGATGAAACCGAAGTGCTCGCGATGGAGCAGGACGAGAGCCTCACTCGGTTTGCTAACAATTGCATTCATCAAAATGTAAGCGAACGCAACATCCAGATCACCGTGCGGTCCGTCATTGGCACGAAAATCGGCATCGCAGTGGCGAATGACTCGCGTCCCGAGAGTCTTTACCAACTGACAACTCGCGCCTACGACCTCGCCAGGCTTCAACCGGATAACCCGGAGTTCAAAGGCCTGCCTGCGGGTCAGGCAACGACTACGATATCTGCCTTCGATATCGATGTGGCAACGTGCTCGCCGGAAGCGCGGGCAACTCGTGTAGGAGTGATCTGCCGCAAGGCCGCCGGTGCGGGTTCCATAGCTGCCGGTTCACTAACAACGGCATCTCTGTCTATTGGTGTTGCCAATTCCAAAGGCATTTTCGCCGAGCACCGGGCAACAACGGCGGATTTGTCTACTGTTGTGATGGGCCGTAATTCTTCCGGCTGGGCCCAGCGCAGCGGGTGGCGGCTGAATTCAATCGAGGCAGAATCGATCGCGGATGAGGCGTTGGCGAAAGTACGGCGGGGAATCGACCCAGTGGACTTTGATCCCGGCGATTACCCGGTGATCCTCGACCCGTACGCCACAGCCGATCTCGTAGAGATGCTGTCATTCGACGGGATGGGCGCGCTTTCCGTTCAGGAAGGACGCTCATGGATGAATGGACGGCTCGGACAACGAGCAATGGCTGAAGTGGTGAACATTGTCGATGATGGATTGAACATGAATGGCATTCCATTGCCGTTCGACTTCGAAGGCGTTCCGAAGACAGTTGTACCGATGGTTGCCTCCGGCGTAGTCCTTACACCTGTTTACGATACGTTTACCGCCGGACGCGAGGCCGGAAAGCAATCGACCGGCCACGCAACGCCTCCGTCACCGCAAGGCCGGTTTGGGCCTGCGCCGATAAATTTATTCTTTAAACCGGGTACAGCTACGCTCGAACACATGATCGCGTCGACAAAACTTGGCATATACATTACGCGTTTTTGGTATACGCGAACGGTTCATCCGCGTGATGCTGTAGTTACCGGAATGACGCGGGACGGAACATTTCTAGTCCGCGATGGCGAGATCGCTCACCCCATCAAATCTCTGCGATTTACGCAGTCGTACGTAGAAGCGCTGAAGAATGCTGAAATCATCGGCATGACTCCTCGAGTGCTGCGTTCAGGATTTGGCGGTGCAACGAGCGTACCTGCAGTGAAGCTGGCGCAGTTTCGATTCACGAGTTCCACGAGGTAGTTGATGATTGGTTTGTTACTAGCTGCAGTCATATTCAGTGCGAACCAGGGTAGCGCAGTCGAGGTTACATTCCCGAACGAAACTGGAATTCAATCCATCGATGTCATTTGGGAAGGTAAAAAGGTTCCCGCGTTTCGCGTCAACGATGCGTGGATGACGATCGTCGGTATTGATCTGGATGCTAAGCCCGGTGACCACAAGGCGGACGTGTTAGTCACCATGCAGGACGGGCGGGTCGACAAACGTGACGCGCTTATAAAAGTTGTCGCGAAAAAATATCCGACCACAGAACTCAAGGTCGATGAGAGATATGTGGAGCTCAGCAAGGCGAATCTCGCGCGAGCAAATCGTGAATCCAAAGAGACCGAGGAGATTTACGCAACCGTCACACATGACATACTGCCTGACGGGTCGTTCACGGTTCCCATTGCCGGTGGCACAGGCACCAACTTCGGTCATCGTCGCGTTTTCAACGGCGAACCTCGCGCACCTCATGCGGGTGCAGATCTTCGTGCGGTAACGGGCACACCCATTCACGCGACAAACCGAGGGCGCGTAGTATTGGCGAAAAATCTTTTTTTCACGGGAAACACGGTCATCCTCGATCATGGGTTGGGCATCTATTCGTTGTACGCACACCTTTCGCGCATCGACGTGAGACGCGGTGCGGAAGTTAACAACGGACAGGTCATCGGCCTGGCCGGCGCGACGGGCCGTGTGACGGGCCCCCATTTGCACTGGGGGATGCGCGTGCAGGGCGCCAGAGTGGATCCGTTTACGTTGGTGGAGATGGGACAAAATCTAAAGTGAAAATCTAAGATAAAATAACCAATGTTCGACTTTTTTAAACGCAATCAGCCGCCTTCGCCCAAGCAGATCGATAAGGTCGTAAAGCGGCTTACCGAGCCGCAGGGCGAAGACGCGCCTCGCATTGAAGCCGCTGAAAAGCTTGCGGACTGGGGTACACCGGACGCGCTATTTGCATTGCTTAAGAGATTTACAATCTCCAGCAAAGTCATTACGCAGGATATCGAAGAGAAGCGTATGGTCGTCCGCATGCTCGTCGAGAAAGGCACCGATGCCGTAGATCCTATTCTTCGATTTGTACGCACGCATCATCAGGTGGAGTGGCCAATCCAGGCGCTGTTCGAAATCCTTCCGCGTGAAGAATTATTTCGAAAACTCGTCGGTGTCCTTGAAAACGTTGCGGCGGCCAGCGCCTTTACTCCACCGGAACATAAGTCGGACTTAATTCGTGCCATGCGCGGCCACGTCACACCGGAAATTGCCGCCGTGCTGAGACAGTTCCTATCCGACGATGATGACGACGTACGGATTGCAGCCATCGAGGCGATTGCCGAAGTCGGAGAAGAAATGCGAGAGCCGTTGATCGAAGCCTTCCTGGAGGCGGAGGATCGGCCCCGCATTCGGATCAAGATTGCCGAGATCTTTGCAGATCACGAATGGCCTGTAAAAGGCTACCGGCCTAGAGTCGAACAGGCCCTACCGTCAGGATTTCACGTTACGGCGAAGGGACTGATCCGAAGGAGATAGTTTGCAAGTGTCATCTGCCCGTTGTTGGGCGACTTTCTGCATGGGCCTATGGCTAATGGGAACCATCGCCATGGCGATCGTGGCTACGCAAAACTTTTTCACGATCGACCGCCTGCTCCGTGCTCAGCCTAATCCGAAGCTCACATTCGATATGGAGAGACTCGGCCATGACGAGACGCGAGCCTTCCTCTATTATTTCTCTTCGGAATTGAACCGATTGTATTTCCAATATTGGAATTTCGCGCAATTACCGATAGGCATACTAGCTCTATGGCTGGTCGGAAAAGACAGCCACGCCGCCTGGCCAAAATGGGGAATTGTGGCAATGCTCGGCATTGTGCTCTTCCTCACCGCTCTGATCACTCCGCCTATGGTTTCTATCGGCCGTACTCTCGATTTCGTGCCCCGTGTTCCGGTTCCGGACGGCCTTCGGACGTTCGGTCTCCTTCATGCCACATACACTGTGTTTGATGGCATCGAACTCATTCTCGGGTTTCTTGTGACACTGTGGCTGGTGAGGGGCAGGGAACAGATACGTGCGAAGTTACCCCGTGCGAGCGGCGGCACATTTTAGTAAAGTTCGAGGGATGGAGGTTGAGATGAAGAGAGTCTCGATACTTGGTGGAGTCATGCTTTGCTTACTCGTATCGGTTGGATACGCCGGACAAGGCAAAACACCTCCGGCCGGCAAGAAGGAGCACGTTTTCAAAGGCAAGGTTGAAAAAATCGACGTGGCTAATAAGACTTTTACCGTGAGTGGCCAAAAAGTCGAGGGCTGGATGGATGCAATGACGATGAATTACGCGCCAGACAAAGAGGACGTACTGAAGAAACTCAAAGTCGGCGACGAGATCACAGCTAAAGTCTACGATGGTGATTTTCGTACGCTCTACGACATTCAGGTCGTTCCAGCCAAACCCGCCGATAAAGCCGCTCCTCCTGCTAACAAGGGCGGCAAGAAGTAGTCGCGAGAATGTGTCAGTAACTCGATTTCACAATCGCAGGAGCTGCTCGCGCAGAAGGCGCGACTGCAGCCGGCTGACTCGGAATTCCTCGTTATTGTCGAGAACGACCGTAAACGTGCCGCCAGGCATATGGATGATGCGGCGAATCATTTCAACATTGACGAGCGTACCGCGGCCGAGGCGCACGAACTGAGCCGGTTCAAGCCGCGCAGCGAGATCACGCAGGCGATACCCGATCGTATACGTCTCGTTATCGGTCGTTTTCAAGTGAAGCAGCTCGCCATCAGCGACAATCGAGACGAGACTCTGGACGGGCACAAGGACGATCTCCTCGCGGCGGCGTACCGGTATGCGCTGGAGTTGCGGCCTGCGTCCTTCAGCATCATATGCGGATGCGGCTGCGCGCACGCG
>DATFXZ010000299.1:0-6798 GCA_035315305.1 Terriglobia bacterium
GGGACAAAACGGAACCGGTTGGAGTACACATAACGAACGAACAGGTGCTGACGCGGATCGATTTGCGCATCACCTTTCGTCGTGTACGAGTCGTTGTTATCCAGGAGTGAAGGCACTCTGAGGTAATTATTTGTGTTCAGAGCGCCGGCTCCCGGCACCAGGTTTGGCATGGGCAAAAGCGCCACAATGTTCTGTCCAACGGGATCGAGGCAAGCCGCCGGTATTTTGTTGTTCGCGAAGTGTGTCGCTCCAAGGGGATCTGACGAACTGAACGCGCTGGGGGCTTTTTGAATACAGTCTCCGACGTTGTCGAAAATGTTGGCATACGTCGTGCGGTTAGCCGCTGCGGCTTCAGCCGAAAAATCACCTATGCGCTCGTTGGGCATGGGCACGTTCGTCAACCGTGTTTGTCCTCTTACGATTCGCGTTCCCTCGTAGTTAAAGAAGAAGAACGCGCGATCCTTAATGATCGGCCCGCCAACATTCGCACCGAATTGGTTCTGGCGGTTTTTGGCTTTTTTGACTCCGGAGCGGTTGAGGAAAAAGTCCGTAGCATCGAACTTATCGTTGCGGAGAAACTCCCACGCCGTGCCGTGCACGTGGTTTGAGCCGCCTCTTGTAGCGACCGTTATCGCTGCTCCCGGGCTGCGGCCGTACTCCGGTGAATACGGCGCCGTGGTCACTTTGAATTCTTCGATGGCATCGACTGAGGTATGGACGATCTGCGTGCTCAATTCCTGAACGTTCTCTGACACGGTATTGTTGTCTACACCATCCAGGAGGAAATTGTTTTGTAGTGAACGTACGCCGTGCACGTTGATACCACCGGTACGTCCCGCGGCCGTCGACCCACCCTGCTCGGTATAGCGATCTCCTGCGACACCAGGAACGGTTTGAAGTAAATCGTCCCAGTTGCGTGCGCTCAACGGGATCTCTAGAACCATGCGATTCTGGATCACTGTGTTTGGTGCTGGCTGTTGGGTTTCGAGAGCGGACGGGGCTGACTCGACCTCGACAGTCTCCGTGATCCCGCCGACCTCTAAATGGAAATCGTCTCGACCTCGCTGGCCCACTTCCAAAATAATGTTGTGCACAGCCTTTTTGAACCCGGCCATTTCGACGGAAACGGTATACGCACCAATTGGCAGCGCCGGGAAGAAGTAATAACCCGACGCATCTGTTTCTTGTGTAAATGTCACGTTAGTCGCGGAGTTCTTTATGGTTACCATTGCGCTCCGAACCACTGCTCCACTTGGGTCAGCAACCAATCCAGTAAGACTCGCGTTCTGTACTTGAGCCATGGACGGAGCACTCAGCGCAATGAAGATCAGACCAATACCAAGACACGGATAAAGCCGACACCGCCTCTTCATCTACCCTCCTTACATATGAGAAGAAGAGACTGACGGCGAATTATGAAGACTCTGTTAAACCGGTGTGATGATTTCGTGAGCGGCACTCGTCGTGAACGCTGATCACTCTTTCAATTTCATAAAGGGTTCATTGAATTCTCAACGGATGTTCACTGCCTTCCTCTACAACCGAGGCACAGGAGGGTTACTGATGCATCTGAGAAAATATGGGTTCAAACGTACCGCGCTTGCGATCTGTGGAATTGCGCTCCTCCTTCTAGTTGCTGTCCGTATCGGCAGCGCTCAGGAAGACGAAAGAGGAAGCGGGAGTTACACGATTGCATTGATTGGTGACACGCCGTACAACGCTTTGGGCAGGGCTCAATATCCGGCTCTCCTCGCAGACATCAACGCCAGTCACGTTGCGTTCTCCGTTTTTGACGGAGACCTCAAAGCCGGTGGTGACGGTCCTTGCTCGAACGACCTGTACTTGAACGCTCTCGCAAATTTCAACACGCTCAAGAATCCGCTGGTGTTTCTTCCCGGCGATAATGACTGGACAGACTGCTGGGGTCGCTATGGACCGAGCACCTTGCCGTATTCGGATCCACTCGAACGCTTGAATTTCGAGCGCGCCCTGTTCGCCTCGACACCGCAGAGCCTGGGTCAGACGACGCTCACGCTTACTCGCCAATCGAATGCATACCCTGAGAATGTGCGCTGGAAATTAGGCCCCGTCGTCTACCTTGGCCTCAATGTGCAGGGCTCAAATGATAACTATCCGTACTCGGGCGTCGATGGTGAAACACGTTCGGACGCGGAAATCGCTGTGCAGCGTGCGGAAGAGGTCGCGCGGAAGGCCGCAGATATCGAATGGCTTCGAGAAGGCTTCGCATATGCGGCGCACGTTGGAGCGAAAGGCGTGATGGTGATTTGGCAGGCGGATCTGAACTTCAACAACGAACAGCACCTCACGGACACTCGCTCATGGGACGCATTTCCGGATTACGTAAATGCACTGCGAAGCAATACTCTCGCATTTCCGGGGCAGGTCGTGTTGGTGCACGGGGATAGCCACTACTTCAAAGTGGATAAACCAATCAACGGCCCCGACGACGGCGTACTCGCGAACTTCACACGCGTTGAAACCTTTGGCGCCCGCAACACTCATTGGGTTAGCGCACGCATTGATCCCGCCAACCCTAATCTCTTTGTGTTCGAGCCCCGGATAGTACCCGAAAACGCCCGGTAAGTACTGAGCGGCGGTCACACACCGCCGCTGCAGCTATCCATCTGACGAATTGCTACATAAAGTCTGCAAGGACCGGATTGTGATCGCTCAACTCACTCCAACGCGAGCCACGGACCACGCGGCAGGACTTCAGTCGGGGCAGCCATGAACGCGGGACAAAAATGCCATCGCAATGGTAGGGCGCACTAGGGTTCCCCATCCATCGCAGCGTTTGAGCCAAAGGGCGGCCCGGATTCGCTGCTTGCCAACAACTCACCAAATCGAACTCATTCGTGAGGCGGTCGAGTAGGTCGCGTTCGCCCCGCAGAATCCTGATTTGCTCGCAGGCTTGCCGATATCCGACCGCGACGTTGAAGTCACCGCCCAGTACAAGGTCCGCACGGTCGCGAAGCGGGGCGATACGGTCGAGAATGCCGTGCATCGTGCGGATATATCCGCGTTCACCGACAGGTCCGTGAATGCTGAACACTATTAAATGGCGTGCCGACCACGAGGTGTTCCGGATCTCGCCACCGACAACCCAGCCTTCGAAATCTGGAATCGCGATCGGAATCAATGATACAGATCGTCCCAATAGTCCACTTCCCCAACCTCTGCTTCCAGCAGGTTGCCACGCAAATGCATCGTGCTGGTCATGCCGGAATCGCTCACCGGGGGAACTCTGGGGTGGACGACATTCCTGCGCCAGAAGCAAATCGGGTTTTAAATTGCGGATCACTCGCGACCAATGACCGCAGCGCTTCAGGCTACCTGCGCGGAGAAAATTGTACGTAACGATTCGCATTTCGCAGCCGGTTCGGTTAGCCGTTCAGAGGCCACGGATTTTTTCACACTTTTACATTGTCGCGACTTTTTTGTAATGCGAACTCGCGAAACTTCTCCTTCCAATTTGCGAGGAGGCTCAAATGCGACGATTCCCTTCGGTGGCAACTATCATCCTGCCTACGTTTCTTGTTCTATCAGTAGCTCTCCCAACTTTGATACAGGTATCCAACGGCGAGGGCGGCCCCGGTGTAGGCCGTTCAAAAGCACTATCTCTCAAAGCTCCAGCAGGCAACCTGCCCGCAAGCCGAACATTCAACATCGGCGGAATTGGTGGGGCCGTCTTGCCGAATGGTCGTCTGATAACTCCTGTTGGCGTCGAACTCAGCACGATGGCACCCAAGCCCTACGGGATGGCGCTGTCGCCAGATGGAAACACACTGGCCACGGTGAATAGTGGCATCGGCCCATTCTCGATTACTTTATACAAGAACATTCATAGCGCGAATCCTGGCGTTACCCTCATACCGGTATCCTCAACTTTTATGGGTATCGTCTTTTCTCAGGATGGGTCGCTTTTCTATGCCGGCGGCGGCGAAAATGGAATTGTATGGGTTGGGTCTGTTGAGGACGCCAAAATCATCGGCGCTGTGAATCTGAATGGCGCGGCGCATACGATTACGACGCCATGGACGGTGAGCAGTAATCCCAGTCCCCGCTTCAAAGGTGCGTTTCCAGGAAATCTGGCGCTTAGCGCGGACGGTAAGCTCCTTTATGCCGTCGACCAGGCGGGTTTTCATCTGCACGTCATCGATACGACGAAGATCGTTACAGGTACGAACGCGTCGAATCAGATCACGGAAGCGAATAATTTTGCCGCGATTGTCGGACACGTTGACGCTGGCCGCTACCCTTATGGCGTTGCGACAAGATCGGATGGCAGGCTCTTCGTCACCAATGTCGGTATTTTTGAGTACACCCACCTGAGGCCGGCGATGCCGACTGGAACTTCGAATGTAGATTATCCTCTTGGCTATCCCGCCGCGGGATATCCAGAGGAAACGGAACAAGCCAAAACGATCCGCATTAAGAAGGTGGATCCTCGGAACCTGCCTTCGACCCTCCGAGATCCAGATGGTATTCGGGTCGGATACATCAGTTCGGAGCGCGACTACACGGTTCCGGGCCTCGGTAGCCCGAACGCACTGGAATCCTCTTCCGTTTATATCTACGCAGCAGCAACTCCGCTGCCCGCCCTGGAAGAAAGAGTCAAAACAGGTCCACAAGTCGGCGACGTCGAAAAAGGCCTCGCCGCCTATAGTGGCAGCCACCCGAATGCAATTGCTATTGGTCCCGATGCAATCTACGTCTCGAACGGCAACAACGACAGCATTTCTGTGCTGGACCCGAAGTCGTTTCAGGAACTCGATAGAGTAGACCTCTCGGTATTTTCGGGTATCGACTCGCGTCTAAAAGGAATCCAGCCGGTTGCACTGGCATTGAGCCCCTCTGCGGACTATCTGTACGTCGCCGAAGCAGGCATAAATGCGGTCGCGGTTGTACGACTCCATGGGAAAACGACGGTCGAAGGTCATATCCCAGTTGGATGGTGGCCGGCTGCGGTGCAGGTAAGCAACGACGGTAAGACGTTATACGTTTCCAATGCGCGTGGTCGCGGCGCCGGCCCAAACAACCACATGCCGCCGAACAATCTGGGCTCTCCAAAATCGAGCACAATTGGCACGGTGAATATAATCTCGGTCCCGGGAAGGACACAGCTGGCCGCTTACACCCACCGCGTTTTGGCCAACAATGGCCTCATCGAATCCTCCGCAACCTTGGACCCGAACAACCCGATCCCGACGAAGCCCGGCGTCGCAAGCAGCAAGATCAAACACATCATTTTTATAAATAAAGAGAACTCGACTCACGATCAAATGTTGGGAGACATTACGATGACTCGGAAGGGCGTCTCAGTTGATGGGGAGCCGAGTTACTCGCTAGGTCTCGACGCCAGTCCAAATCACCACGAGCTTGCGCTACGCTTCGCGTTCGGCGACAACTTCTATCTGGAGCCCGCCGTCTCTTCGGACGGTCACCGTTGGTTAACCGGAATGTACACAACGGAATTTGAAGACACCCATTGGCCAGCTTCCTACGGAGGGCAACGTAACGACGCCGGCGATGATCCCGCCGTGTTCGCGGATTATCCCGGGCGGCTCGGATTTACAGATGCCAATGGCTCGCCCGATCCACAGGACTACAACGAGCACGGCGGTATTTACCTCCATCTTGCCCGTCATCGAGTCCCATTTATTAATTTCGGCAATGGATACGAGTTTGCCGAAGTTGACGAGGACTTCGGCACCGAGCCCACCGGGATTCGCGAACACGTGAATGTTCCCATGGAAAAAGTAGTGCGCGACAACAGCGATCACTTGTTTCCGAATTACAACACGCACATACCCGACGCGCCGCTGCCGGAAGATCCGACCCGATTCAATCGGTTCGGCCGTTTCAAGCAAGTATTTGAAGCACACTATGTCGATCCTGTTAACAAAGTGTGCAAATTGCCGGCGTACGTAGACCTGTTCTATCCAAACGATCACGGAGGAGGAGCACGCGATATAAATCCCAATGGGCCGGACTGGTCCTACAAACGCTTCGTGCAGGATAACGATGACGCCTTAGGACTCACCGTAGAGCTCATTTCAAATAGCCCATGCTGGAAAGACACCGTGATTTTTGTGGTGGAGGACGACCCACAGAACGGGTTCGATCACGTCGATGGCTACCGCTCGATCTTCTTAGCGATTAGTCCATGGGTGAAGCATGAATCTGTCGCAAAAGTCCACTACAGCCTCGCGAGTATTTTCAAAACAGTAAATCTCATCCTTGGTCTACCACCCTTGAACCAATATGACGCAGCCGCTACGGACCTGCGCGACATGTTTACCAGCCAACCGGATTTCACTCCGTATTTCAAGCAGCAGATTCAGTATGCAAAAGGCGCAAGCCCAGTCTGGATCGCTTTAACAAAGGAAATCGATTTCCGCCGGCCAGATGCGGATGAGGTCAAGCTGCGGCAAGCCATCGCGATGAGCGAAGGCATCCCCCGTCGCAGACCTTGAAGGCGTCCAAATCACTGGATCGGCATCGAACCCACCGCATCAAATCGGAGGGCCGGTAACGCGTCCCGGCCCTCACTTACCGAAATGCCGATGCGGAGCCTCGCTTGGGCCGGCGCACGGCTCTTACCTTCCCGCTTTTTCCTCCTCCGCAGAAAAACTTATCGCCGCCATCGGACTCGAGTCCCGATACGCCCACTCCGCGCGGCATGTCGAGTGTCTCCAGGACCTTTCCTGTTCGCGGATCGACTCGCCTCAAATCGCTTTCGTCACCTTCCCAAGTGCCGTGCCAAAGCTCACCGTC
>DATFXZ010000300.1:0-10651 GCA_035315305.1 Terriglobia bacterium
GGGAGCCCGTCGGCGTCGTTGGGCAGATAGTGCCGTGGAATTTCCCGCTCATGTTCACGAGCTGGAAACTTGGTCCAGCATTGGCTGCGGGCAACACAGTTGTGATGAAGCCGGCCGAATTGACACCGCTGACGACATTGCGTGTTGCGCAGCTCGTCGCGAAAGTGGGGATTCCACCGGGTGTCGTCAATATTGTTCCGGGTTACGGAAATACGGCCGGCCAACATCTCGCGGAACATCCGGGAGTCGACAAGATTGCGTTCACAGGCTCGACACTCACGGGACGAAAAATCGTTCAGGCATCCGCAGGAAACTTGAAACGCGTGCAACTCGAGCTCGGCGGAAAGGGCGCCAATATTGTCTTTGATGATGCTGCGATCGATGCTGCAGTCGGCGGTTCAGCGTTCGCAATTTTCCACAATCAAGGACAGGCCTGCATTGCGGGATCGCGTCTATTGTTGCAGGAAAAAATCGCAGATGAGTTTCTTCAGAAGTTTCTCGATCTCGCGAAATCGATTCGGATCGGGAATCCATTGGACCCGTCTACAGAAATGGGCCCGCTGACGTCGACCGGCCATCGCGATCGTGTTCTCCGGTATGTCGAGTTGGCGAAAGAGCAGGGCGGTACGATCCTTACGGGTGGAAAGCCGCCGTCGGATCCGGCGCTTCAGGCAGGATGCTACATCGAGCCGACCGTCGTCACGGCAAAGCCGCAGGATCGCGTGTGCCAGGAAGAAGTCTTCGGACCGTTTGTTTCGATCACGCGGTTCAAGGACGAGGAGGAAGTGATCGCAATTGCGAACTCCACGCAATACGGTCTTGGAGGCGGCCTGTGGACTCGCGATCTTCGCCGCGGGCATCGGGTAGCAAACACGATACGATCCGGAATGGTTTGGGTGAACACCTACAAACGCGTAAGCCCGGCTTCGCCTTTCGGCGGCGTCGGCCAGTCCGGATACGGCCGCGATCTCGGTCCGGAATCTATACACGAATACACCTTCGCAAAATCGATCGTGATGAATATCGACGCGCAGGTGCCGCCGTATTACAAAAGGTAGTAGCCACAAAAAGGCACAAGAAACACAAATAGCTGGCTGCTGAGAATTGCGTTGAGCAGCGAGAGGTTAATTTCCTTTGTTCGATTCAAGTCGCTGCTGACGCCGACTCGCCATTGACAAGATCATCGCCTGGAACCGGGGATGGTTGCGTATTCCCTCCAGCAGCGGGTCTCGCCGAAATAAAGCTTCTCTTTCGTCACCTAGCCGGACAGCCTTATCCAACCAGGCGAGTGATGTGTCCACTTCACCAAGCTTCGAATAGAAGGTGGCGATGCGACCCGTCCAAAGCGGATTGATTTCTCCGTAGGCCTGAACACCGGCATCCATTTCTCGCAGCGCCTCGTCCCTCTTTCCCTCCTGCGCAAGCAAGACTGCCCATTCCGCGCGCAGCTGGTAGTTCTGACGGTCTTCGGCCCGCGTGCGCTCTAGAGTGGTTCGGGCCTTTTGTAGATCGCCTAAATCAGAATAGGCGCGCGATTCATACACGAGACCGGAGACATTCTGGGGATCCTGCTCTAGTACTCGGCCTTGCTCTTGTACAGCACCGCGAGCATTGCCTTGCTCCCGTAAAATCTCGCCAAAATCCAGATGCCCAGGCCAGTAAAGAGGGAAGCGATCGATCAAGGATTTCGATAGTCGTGACGCCTGATCGTAGTCTCCATTGAGTTGATGGTGCAACACGAGGAAGGTTCGGGCAGGTAGATCGTTGGGGTTATCTCTTAAAGCGAGATCCACTTCAGCCGGGACGAGTTCCTTACGTCCTTGCAGCAAATACGTCAATGCCTGAAAGCCATGTGCATGTCCACAATTCGGATCATCTCGGAGCGCCTGCCGTAGTTGTTCATCGGCTCGGTACAGGAGCGTGCGATCGCTGGAGTCGCCCGTGAGGATCAGGACGGAGAACGAAAATGCATATTCGGCGCGAGCCGCAGCGAACTTTGGATCGAGCTCAAGAGCGCGTTCAATCATCCGGCGCATCTGCGCACGATTGTCCATACCAACTCCTCCGTACAAGAGCGAACGCTCATAATATTCGTTCGCCTCTTTGTTGGTTGAAGCCCGATTTCCATCACTGAGGCGCTGGTTGCCCGGTGAGCGAAATATCGCCTGCAGCATCAGCGCAGCTATGAGGAGGGCCGTGCCGATCGTGGCAAGCCGACGGAAGCGCCGAGTGTGGGCCGGCTGTTCCGAACGTAAGTGACGGAGGTCGCCGATGACCTGCTTCGCCGTTTGATAACGGAGTTCGCGGTTCGGCTCCAGCAACTTGAAAATGATCGGACTCAGTTTGGAATCTAGATTTCCAGGAACGGGCAATGTCCAGTCCCAAGGTCGTTCAAACGCACGCTGCCCTGTGGCCATTTCGTACAGCACGGCCCCGAACGAGAAAAGATCGGTCCGAGCATCTACAGTCTCGCCGCGCGCCTGCTCTGGCGACATGTAACCCAGCGTTCCGACGGCAACCCCTTCCCTGGTGAGTAACGTGGGAATGTCGCTGTTCGGCATCGGAGCGGCATTCTGTGCGAACTTGGCTAAGCCGAAGTCCAAGATCTTCAGCTGGGCGTCTGGCGTTACGATGATATTCGCCGGCTTGATATCGCGATGCACGATTCCCTTTCCATGGGCCGCCGCCAGGGCGTTAGCGATTTGAACCGCATATTCGATTGTTTCGGCCTGCGGTAGTCCCTTTGGCGAAACGACCCGATCCAGACGCTGCCCGGGGACGTACTCCATTACGAGGAAATCAAGTCCATTGTCACTTGCGATGTCGTATAGGGTGACGATGTTTGTTTGATTCAGTGCCGACGCCGCCCGGGCCTCCTGTAAAAATCGGCTTTTGTGCTCCGGATTACGAAACTTTTCAGGCGCCAGCACCTTGATCGCTACATCCCGGTGCAAACGAGTGTCGAAGGCTCGGTAAACTTCGCCCATACCGCCGGCACCAAGAAGACTCTCGATTCGGTACGGCCCGAGCGAGGACCCAACGGACAATTGGCTGGAACTCATGGATTTTGGGCGCGGATTATATCAAATGCGTCCCCGCTGCTCGTGCAGGGAACTCTCGGATTTTGAAACACCAAGAGCCTTTTGCAGTTCGACACGAAGCCATTCTGCTTCTTTTTTCTCGAGCCCGCTGCCTGCGACGCATGATCTTCCGTCGATGAGTTTCAGCTTGAGGTCGTACCAGACCTGCTCGCCTGTCTGAAGCCCAGGATGGAGTCGGAAATCCTGAATTGCGGACGCTGGGATCACACGCGAACGACCGATGCCAAGGCATGTGGAGCGAATGTGGAGTTCGCGGCCCAGGATTTCGACAGTAGTTGTTCCAAGGAAAAGCCAAACGCCGTACGCCAGCAGCAACAGTCCGATACCGCCGGCGAAGATGAGCGGAATTAGTCCCAGAATCCAGATAAACGACTGCCCGACGGCGAAGCCAAAAAACAAGCCGGAGCCCAGGAAGATCGCACCAAAAAGGCTGATGAGAGCTGCGGCGCGTACATTTCTGGAGGGGCCGAAAAAGAACAGAAGCCCACCATCGGGTGCGGTGCCGGTCACAATCTTTGGGTTTTCCGGTTTTTCTCCAGCCAGGAGCTTTCCGTCACGCGCTTCGAGTGCGTCCGTAGTGAGGCCCGGGTCGCTAGACGCAGTCTTGAACACGGGCAAGATGAAAACCGCGTTGAAATCCAGGCCACGGAGTTTTGATCGGGTGATGACCTTCCACAAAATCTCGTCGTCGGGATTTCGAGAGTCGGTTTCTTTGACATCGTAAGGAAGCGGGACTTCTATGTTGACGTAGCTCGTCAACCCGTCCGTTTCTACCGTGCCGGTTTTCCGTTCTTGCCACAGAATTCGCTCCCAGCGAGTTCGGTTGTCGCCTCTTCCGGTCACATATGAACGAACGCAGTTCACTGAGAAATCGACAGTCGCTCCCGAAGGAAATACGAATTGGACTTCCAGACGGCCCTGAAGTTTTCCGCCGATAACGCACGGCACGCTGGACAATTTGAAGCGAACGTCCTTGAACTTACGCGCGCGAAGTTGGGCCACTGTGCTAGCCCCGACGAGAAGAAAGCCAGTCACGGGAAAGACAGATACAAAGATGGCTTGCATCGGACGGCCGGCGCCTGGGAAATTCATGAACATTGGCACCGAGAAGAGCAGGAACACGAAGCCCATGACGATCATCATGCCGGCAGTTGGTTTCCATTCGCTGCGGGCGTAGCCCTGCACCCAGTCGTCCCGCCAAAGCCAGGGCTCATTGGGATGCTCAGCCATCCGTGCAGTGTTCCTCGTCGCGATTCTCCCAGCGACACGACCCCAGGCCATCAGGCCGATGCCGGCGACCACGAACAACAACGCCAAAGTAAATCCGAGTACGATCTGCTTTGCGTCGCCAGCGCCGGACGCGATCCTCCGAACCGTCGAAAATCCGACCGCTATTCCAGGCACCGTGAACACCAGGCCGAGGAGGATTACCCAGCCACTTGGGTTGTTACGCGAGGGTTTGATCGTGAGTGACATAAGAGGGTGCAATCTTATTTCGAGGACAGGAGATTTGGGGGGCAGACTCCGGATCTTTTCGGATTAGGAATTCAGAATTGAGAATTGAACATCGGTCAGATCTGACAAATGCTCAGTTCCGAATTCCCAATCTCTCACCGAACTGTGGTTATTTTCCCAATTCCTTAACGGGAATATCGAAATGGGCGGTGTTCACGACACCTTTACGCTGGAACTGAACCCACACTCGGTAGGCTTTGGCTCGAGGGAAAATCACGTTGAATTGAATTTGCGGGCCCCCATCAGCAATGAAAGGGTGCTCGTGAATCATGTCTATCAAGTCGGCGCTCGCAACCAGCATGTGTCCCCACGCACCGAGATATTTTTCCAGACCATCACCTGGCTTCACCTGAAACATCAACTGCGTTTTTGCCCCTGAGACCGGCTGCTGCGGTTCCGTCACGAGCTCAACCTGCAGGTTCTCTGCGTCTTTCGGCGAGTAGTCACGGGCAAGCGCGACAGGTTTCGGCGCCTGGCCCGGTACGATCAACGTCTTTGCAATCAGCTGTGGTGTCGCGCCATCCGGATAAAAATCGCCCAGAACACGGTACATGCCGGCTTTTGGAAAGACATAGTCGTAATGGAAGTTTCCGTCTGACCCAAGCGTGGGATGATTGTGAACGAAAACGTCCAGGTCCTGGCTCACTACGAACATATGGAACAATTTTTCGTGAACAAGCTGGAAATTCGTGACCGTCCGGTTCTTCCACGGATCATGGACGGCAAACGTGAGACTGGCCGGCTGTCCTGGTTTGATGGGCCGTGGGGCAATGGACAAATCCAGGTGATACTCCACCGGATCGGGCAGGCCGGCTACAAGCGCCATTCCACAACGCGCGCACTTTCCTGGATTGTTCGATCGAACATCCGGATCCATCGGACAAATGTAAACGTCGCCGGCATTCTGCGAGGGAAGCGGAGCCGGAGTCTGAGCGGCCGCGACCAACGTCAAAATGAAAAATAGAAGTGCTGCTCGCATGTCTACTCCTTCGGCGGAGGCAACAGCGCCATGCTCGCACCGGCAGGAATGCCGCTGATCACGGTTCCTGCAGGCAAGTCCAGCGGGGTTCGGAGCAAGAAAACGTGCGCGAATTTCTGCTTGTACTGATCCAGCCAGAGCAGCGGTTCAACGCGGCCGTCCGGGAGTTCGGCAATGATCTGAGCTGAACTATCATCTGGAACGTTTCGCGGAAACAAACCATCCAGGACGAATGGTTTCGTGAGTTTGAAATCGCCTGTCGCGACGAGCTCGCCAGGGAGATGATCAGCATGGACCGGAGGCCCGTACCACGCGCTTTCCTTGATCATCTCGTCGAGTTTGTCTTTGGCTGGAAGGTCTTTCGCTTCGCCCTCCGGAGAGCCTCCTTGCGACCAACTTGTGACCAGTTCGAGTTGTTCGGGAGTAAGAGCCTGATCGTTGCGAAAATCGCCGAAACCCTTTACCGCGCCCCACGGCGGCATACGCCGCTCCAAAATTTCTTCTTTAATGGCAGTCCGCCACGGGAATGTTTCGCGATATTCCGTTAACGAGAAGGCGGCTCCACCTTCCCGATGACATGCGACGCAGCGCGAATAGAAGATGCGGGAAATCTCCCGATCCCAGGTAACAGGAGTCGTGATGATGTCGTGGGCGGGCAGCATAGCCGGAAGGGCGATGATCAACAGACCGAACAGCAGTTTCAATGATCGGTGAGTTGTGAGTTCTGAGCTTTGAGTTGTGAGTTTTGAGTAATTCATAACTCACAACTCCTAACTCACAACTCGCAACTCACAACTCATAACTCCTCACTTCTTCCCGTAGGTCTTTGCCAGATACTCCACAAGAACGGGAGTTTCCTTATCGCTCACGGTGGCGCCTTTGGCAATCATAGAGGTGACCAGGCTCTGCCACTCGTCTTTGCTGAGGTGTTGTCCGGAGACAAGATCCAAGTCATGACAAGTCGTGCAGGAGTTGTCGAGGAGCTTTTTAGCATCCGCGTCGCTGCTACCGGATGCTTGTTGGCCGGCGGGTTTCGCATCCGCTCCGGCGGATTTTGCGTCGCCGAAGTTCTTTACGAGATAGTCGATCAGGACGGGCATATCCTTCGAGTCCACCTGGGCCCCGTTGGAGACCATAGAGGCCACAAGCCCTTCCCAACCTGCTTTGTCGAGTTTCAGTCTGACAACCCCGTCCAGACCATGACAGGCGGTACAGGCGGCTTGCAAAACCTTCTTTCCGTCACCCTCAGGAAGTTGCGGGTCCTGAACCGCCGCAAATGCCATCGTTGCCAGTGCGAGCGTTGCCCAAATCCACATCGCCGTTCGACCGAAAATCCACTTCATATGAGTCCTCCTTAACACGACTAACCCTAATTTTTCAGGTGTGCACCAATATAAATCCGTATTCTGGATTTTTTCAACTGGTGCTAACATTCTCGGCTCTTATTACACAGGAGGATCGATGCGAGCTAGAGCATTTTTATGGGTTTGCGTCTTGGCATGTTTAATGATGGTTATTTCTGCATTTGCGCAGGAAGGACATCCCCTGAAGGGCACGTGGCTCGGCGATTGGGGTCCGAATAAGAACGACCGGAATCAAATCACCGTCGTTATGGATTGGGACGGCAAGCAGATTACGGGGCAGATCAACCCTGGCCCAAGCGCAATCCCGCTAAAAAATGCCACTCTCGAACCCAAGGGGTGGGTGGTTCACTTCGAGGCTGACGCCAAGAATGCTGCCGGCCAGCCTGTTCATTACGTGGTGGACGGAAAGATCGAGAATCTCGGGTTGTACAACCGCTCAATCGTAGGAACCTGGTCGCATGACAACGTGAAGGGTGATTTCAGACTTCAACGGCAATAATTCCCAATGTCTGACCCACGCACGCCTCCGGCGTGCGTAAACCTCAAAGCAGAATGATCGACTCATCCGCCGGGCACGAATACAATCTTTCCACCACTGCTGCGCGTCGGTCCAACACAGCGTGTTGATTGATGTAGCCCTTGTCCGTGATCTCGCCGGCGTCGATTGAGGGGGGCTCTTCAAGGAAAGTCGCGCGGGTGGCGTAAGTGGACGTGCCCCCGCCTTCGTCCCGCAGCGCTGCCAGTCCTTCGCGTACGCGTTTGCGAACTTCGGTGTCTCGAATGTCCGTGCCGGGCATCGGAAAAATCAGGAATCCAGCTTCGTTACGATCGTGACCGGCAATCACGATATCCTGTGCGACCGGCGCCATCGCCGCTATCGCCCGTACGCGTAGCGCGCCTACATGGACCCACGTTGCACTCGAAAGTTTGAAATCCTCTGCCAGCCGTCCGGCGAATTCAATACCTTTCGCCGGATCATCGGGATCTGCGAGCCGCCCCGCGTCGCCCATTTTGTAGAAGCCTTCTTCGTCAAAGGCCGCGGCGGTGAGATCCGGCCGTTTCCAGTATCCGGGCGTCACATTGGACCCACGTACCCGCAACTCGCATTTTCCAGCTGCATCGACCGGAACCATCTTCAACTCGTAACCCGGGCTCGGCAGTCCCACAACACTTGTGCGCAACGGCTCGAAATGAACGATCGTCACTTGTGGTGCAGTTTCCGTAGATCCCCAAGCTGCAGTCATGCGTACACGCTTGCCGGTTTCCAGAATGGAAAGACGTTCCAGGCGGTCCCACAGATGTATCGGCAGTGCAGCTGCGGCATACAGAATGACCTTCAAACGTGCAAAGAAGCTTCGCCGGAGCTTCGCGTCGTTTTCCAGAAATGGCAATAATGCGTCATAGCCGCGCGGCGCGTTGTAGCAGATGGTCGGTGAAACTTCGCGCAAATTCCGAACGGTCGTTTCTATCAAGCCGGGAATGGGCTTGCCGCCGTCGATGTAAAGCGTGCCGCCGTGCCCGAGCACGAGACCAAAATCATTGTTGCCGCCGAATGTGTGGTTCCACGGAAGCCAGTCCACCAACACCGGAGGCTCTTCCTCCAGGAAGGGCCACGTTTGCGCTCGAGATTGAATGTTGGAGCATAGCATTCTCTGCGTGTTGATAACGGCCTTGGGCTCTCCTGTCGATCCGGAGGTGAAAAGGAATTTAGCGATGGTGTCCGGCTGAACGGCGGCAAACGCGCGATTGACGGACTCACTGTTAGTCCTATGCGTCAACCGGCTGAAGTCATCGCCAGAAAACAGCTCAAAATCGTGATGCGCAATCGCGTTGAGAGCGCGGTCAAACTGTTTCACATTGTCCACGAAGATGAGTTTGGGCTCGATCAGATCGATGATCTTTTTCAGCTTCGCGAAATCTTTGGACATTAATGAATACGCCGGCGAGATTGGCGCGATGGGCACGCCAATGTGCATGGCCGCTAATGCCAGCAATCCGTGCTCAATCGAATTATCCGAAAGCACGGCGACGGGGCGTTCCACCGAGACTCCGCGCGCCAGCAGCGACGTCGCGATCGCATGGACTTGCTTTCGCGTTTCCGCCCAGGTGATCTTGCGCCACGTGTCACCTGCCCGCTGAGCCAAAAAAACTTCGGCAGGCTTTTCCGCGGCCCATCGTTCCAGATATTCGCCCAAACACCGGGCGTACGGCCGCAGAGGTTCCGGCGAGCACAGAATCAGGGTGCCGTCGGCGCGACGCTCGACGTCCACACGCGGCGGAAGAAATTTGATGGGAATGAGATCTGCGGCGGTTTCCATATAATGAAGACTCGCATGGTATACCAGAACATTCTTCTCGAGACCAAGGACCGCATTTCGACTCTCACGATAAACCGGCCGGACAAGCGAAACGCCTTGAACCAGGCGACTCGCGACGAGATCCTTCACGTGCTGGACTCGCTCCAAGGCTCGAACGATTCGCGCGTCCTGATCGTGACTGGCGCCGGTGACAAGGCGTTCATCGCGGGAGCGGACATCAGCGAATTCGAGGGACGTACTTCGCTGACCCAACGCGAGGCGATGAAGAGTCTTCGCATTTTCGATGCAATCGAAGACTTCCCAAAACCGGTGATCGCGATGATCAACGGATTTTGTCTTGGCGGCGGGTTGGAACTCGCTTTGGCCTGCGATCTTCGATTCGCGAGCGATAACGCGAAGCTGGGTCAACCCGAAATCAATCTCGGCATTATCCCCGGCGGCGGCGGTACGCAACGATTAACGCGGTTGATCGGGGAAGGGAAGTCCATGGAATTGATCCTGACAGGCGATCTCATCGAAGCACCGCAAGCCAAAGAGTTGGGACTGGTGAATGACGTCTTCCTTGCCAACGAACTCCGCGACCGCGTTCGAGCTTTAGCGGCGCGAATCGCGGAGAAGAGTCCGATTGCTCTGCGAATGGCGAAAGAAGCGGTGAAGACTGCATCCCGCATGAATCTGCGGGAAGGGCTCAGTCGCGAAACCGATCTCTTCTGCCTTACGTTCGGCAGCGAAGACAAAGAGGAAGGCGTCCGCGCGTTTTTAGAAAAGAGAAAAGCGGACTTCAAGGGCCGGTAATTCGGGTTAATTCCGGAACGGTTGCGTAAATACCCAAATTCTTCGAACGATTCTTTATTGAATTTAGGTATTTACGCAACCGTTCCAGAATTAGCCCGAATACCCAATCTACCGCTTCGCAGCCTGAGCATCATCGTAGCTTTGGCCATAAATCGATGGGACCTTCACGCCCATTGGCCGCAGGTATGTCGAGAGCTGTCCTCGATGATGGATCGTGTGATGCAGACCGCTCTGAAGAAACAAAACAGCCGGCCATTGCCGGATCCCACGGAAGTCCACGATCTTCAACAGTTGCTCGTCAGACAGTTTTTCAAGGCGCTTGATATTCGCCTCGAAATTTTCCGCGTACCATTTCGCGACATCCGCCGAATTCCGAACCCACTCCGGTCGAGATCCGCTGAAGTCGAATGCTCCTGATGCCACAGCATCCAGAAACCTATTCTCCGCGGATGCGATGTGCCACGCCAATTCGAATGCAGATCGCGAAACGGGATTGGGCTGGTAGTCGCCTTTATCTGGAGGAATCGCTTCAATAACTCGTTTCGTTAACGGGTGTTCATGACTGAACCACGGAAGAGC
>DATFXZ010000301.1:0-15705 GCA_035315305.1 Terriglobia bacterium
ACAATGGGTGGAAAAAGGAAAGGCTCCGGATTCGGTACCTGCCGCGCACCTGACAAACGGTCAACCCGACCGCACACGGATTCTGTGCCCGTATCCGCAGGTAGCGTCATATAAGGGAAGCGGGGACACGAACGACGCAGCGAATTTCGTGTGCAAGTAGGGGGTTCGTGCTCTCTCAATGTAAATGCCCAATGGTCCGTTGAATCACCGGGCCGGAGCAATCGGGGCACTGACACCGAAATTCGTCTTTTAATTTCGGTGTCTGTCCCCGAATCAACTTCGATTGCTCCGGCCCGGTGATTCGACGGACCATGACGTTTACATCTGAAACACGCCAGGAGGCCCGATGAAAATTTCGCTTCCGTTCTTCATTATCCTGATCATTGCCCCAACCCTTTTTTCTGCTCCCTGTGAAACGGTAAAGTCCCTCGCACTCCCCAACTCCACTATCACGCTTGCGCAACCGGTCGCACCGGGCGGCTTCACACCGCCGCAAGGTACACGTGGAGCCGAAGCTTTCAAGGGCTTGCCGTCATTTTGTCGTGTCGCCGCAACATTGACGCCAACAAAGGATTCGGAAATAAAAATGGAAGTGTGGCTGCCCGAATCCGGATGGAATGGAAGGTTGGAATCGGTCGGCAATGGCGCATGGGCGGGCACCATCGGCTACGCGGCCATGGCGACAGCGCTGACTGCGGGCTATGCCAGCACCAGCACCGATACCGGACACATCGGCAACAATGCCAATTTCATCACCGGCCACCCGGAAAAAGTGGTTGATTTCGGTTATCGCGCGGTTCACGAAATGACAGTCGCGGCGAAAGCCATCATCGGCGCGTATTACGGAAGTGGACCCAAGTACTCCTATTGGAACGGCTGCTCAACGGGCGGCCGGCAGGCCCTGACCGAGGCGCAGCGATATCCGAGCGATTACGACGGCGTCCTGGCCGGCGCTCCGGCCATCTACGCGTCGCGATTGCAGGGCATGCAGGTCTGGGCAGCCCAGACCGTGCACAAAGATGTGGCGAGCTATATTCCGCCGTCCAAGTATCCCGCTATTCATGCCGCTGTCCTCCAGCAGTGTGATGCAATGGACGGCGTGAAGGACGCCGTGCTCGAAGACCCGACCAAATGCAAATTCGACCCCAAAGTGCTCTCGTGCAAAGCGGGTGATGAGACCTCGTGTTTGACCGGGCCGCAGATTGAAGCAGCGACTAAGCTTTATGCCGGTCCAACGAACACCAAGACCGGTCAGCAACTTTTTCCTGGTCTTCAACCCGGCAGCGAGTTGGGATGGAACATGCTTGCCGGTCCGCAACCGATGTCGCTCGCAACAGACATCTATAAATACCTGGTATTCAACGACCCGAACTGGGATTACACAACCATCAATCCGGACAAGGATTTCGTTCTCGCCGAGAAGGCAATCGCTGAAAGCATGGATGCGACCAATCCGAACCTGAAGCCGTTCATCGATCGTGGCGGAAAACTGATCATGTATCATGGCTGGAGTGATCCCGGCATCCCGCCCATGAATACGATTCAGTACTACAAGAAAGTGATCAATACGCTCGGAGGCCAGACGAAGACGGCAAACTCCGTTCGATTGTTCATGATTCCCGGAATGAATCACTGCCAGGGCGGCCCTGGCACCGACAAATTCGACGGCATTGGCACCCTGGCACGATGGGTAGAGGGCGGGAAAGCTCCGGATCAGATCATTGCGTCCCATGAGACGGCAGGAAAGGTCGACCGGACACGCCCGCTGTGCCCATATCCGCAAATGGCTGTTTACAAGGGGACCGGCAACACGGATGACGCTGGAAGCTTCGTTTGCAAGTAAATTTCGGGGTCAGACAGACCCCTGGCCCATTGTGGCTATTTCCTACCTTGTGTGTTTGTGGTGACATAAGCACGCTCAAGTTGTAAGGTTTGGCGTACGCAGAGGGGATCATGCTTAGCAAAATCACTACGATTCAGCAGCATATTCTTGACGAAGAACGCCTGCATCCGGGCGCAACCGGCGACTTCACGGCGCTCCTCACCACGTTAACTCTTGCGGCGAAGATCATTTCGCGCGAAGTGAATAAGGCGGGCCTTGTAAAGATTCTGGGCGAGACGGGCGACATTAATATTCACGGCGAAGCCGTTCAGAAGCTCGACGAATTCGCTCAGCAGACGATCTGCCGCGCAATGGGTCACAATGGCCATCTTTGCGTGATGGCCTCAGAGGAATCCGCCGACCTTATTCCCATTCCCGGCATTAAGAAGGGAAAGTACGTGCTGATGTTCGATCCGCTCGACGGATCATCGAACATCGACGTCAATGCCAGCATCGGAACCATATTCTCGATTCACCGGAGAGTAACCAACCACTCTCCCGATGGCAGACTTGAAGACTGCCTGCAAAAAGGCATCGAGCAAATCGCCGCCGGCTACTTTATTTATGGCTCGAGCACGATGATGGTCTACACAACGGGCCATGGTGTCTACGGATTCACGCTCGACCCGAGCCTCGGTGAATTTCTTCTCTCACACGAAAACATTCGAACGCCCACGCGCGGCAAGATCTATAGCATCAACGAAGGGAACGTGAATTCCTGGGACGAAGGGACGCGGCGATATATCAACTATTTGAAAGACGACCAGAAGGACCAAGGACACCCGTACTCCCTGCGCTACATCGGATCACTGGTTGCAGACTTCCATCGAAATCTGCTGAAAGGTGGGATCTTCTTGTATCCCGGTCCGAAGGGAAAACTAAGACTCTTGTATGAAGCCGCCCCGCTCGCAATGGTCGTTGAACAGGCGGGAGGCGCCGCATCGACCGGTGCGGAACGGATTCTGGACATACAACCGACTTCGCTGCATCAAAAAGTGCCGCTGATTATAGGCAGCCGCGATGACGTCCGCGAGTACAACGCGTTTTACAAACAAGCTGCGGTTTTGGCTGCGGATTAAGCTCGAATTCGGGGACGGTTGCCTTAATTGGTAAGAACTAAATTCATCAGTACTTCGTCCACGCTGGTCAATCCTTCCGAAAGCAGGATCATGGCGTAATCTTTCAGCGTCTTCATTCCATTTGCCACAGCCAGCGCCCGGATTTCGTCGGTCTGAGCACCCCGCGCGACGGCGCGCTTCAGCTCATCAGTCATCACCAGCAACTCAAAAACTCCAACACGCCCTTTCTTGCCTGTATGACTGCACTGATCACAACCTTCGGCCTTGTAGAATGTCGGGGCATTTGCGCTGGAATAGCCGAAGTAGTTCAGAGTCGTTTCATCGACCTCGGCGGGAACCTTGCAGTTCTGGCATAACTTTCGCGCCAGCCGCTGAGCAACGATGCCGATCGTCGAGTTCGCCATCAAGAACGGTTCGATTCCCATCTCCTGCAAGCGTGTGAACGTACTGGGCGCATCGTTCGTGTGCAATGTGGTGAATACCAAATGACCCGTAAGAGCCGCTTCAACCGAAATCTTCGCGGTCTCCTGATCGCGAGTTTCTCCAACAAGGATGACATCCGGGTCCTGCCGTAGGAAGGCGCGAAGAATACGCGCGAAATCCAGGCCGATATCGCTGTGCGTTTGGACCTGGCAAAGACCGGCCAAGTCGTACTCGATCGGATCCTCAGCCGTCGAGATGTTGATTTCGGAAGAATTGATTTCATTCAATGAGCTGTATAGCGTTGTCGTTTTACCGGAACCGGTTGGGCCTGTGACGTAAACAATGCCGTAGGGCTGACTGATCATCCGCCGCAGCACGTCGACCGTTGGTGGATGAATAATGATCTTGTCCAGCGAGATTAATGATCCGCTCTTATCCAGGATACGCATCACGATCTTCTCGCCGAACTTTGCCGGTACTGTGGAAACACGAAAATCGATAGAGCGGTTCTCGATCCGGATGGAAATACGGCCATCCTGAGGAAGCCGCCGTTCCGCGATATCCAATCTGGAGAGAATTTTGAAGCGCGATGCGAGGGGAAGCTGGATTTTCTTAGAAAGGTTTGCCTCAACTCGCAAAAGTCCGTCGATCCGGAGCCGCAACTGAACACCATATTCTTGCGGCTCGATATGGATGTCGCTGGCTCCTTTCTTGATGGCAAGCGCGAGGATATTGTTGGCGAGACGTACGACGGGTGCGTCCTCTGAAGCCGCAGCCAGATCCACGGCGTCCGTCTTGTCTTCCTCCTCCTCCTGGACCTCGAGTCCGCTGAGAATTTCGTTTTGCAGTTCCTCCAGGCTCTGCATCTGAAATTCGCCGACGGGCTTCCTCTGTTTTCTTTCGCGATCGTCTTCCCGCTTCCTGTCGGCGTCTCTCTTTTCCGGAGGCAAGCCCATCAGATCCGGGTAGACGCTGTCCATGAACTTCCTGAAGTCGTCTTCAGTACAGATTTGCGGCTCGATGAAAGCGCCTTTGATGTAGCGGCGAACGTCATCGAATGCGACAAGATTGGACGGGTTCACCATCGCCAATCTAACGGAGTTGTTTACATACGAGAGCGGTATGACCTTATGAAGCAGGCATAACGATTGAGGCAGCAGTCCCACGACGCGAGCATCAAACTTCTCTTTGAAGATGTTCACGTACTCGATACCGACCTGCTTGTTTGAATCTTCAAGCCGCTCAGCCATGATGCGGGCCAGACCGAGCGAAATCTCCGGATGGTGGGTGAGAAGATTCCTGAAATCCGCGCGCGATAGGGTGTAGACAACCGTCGGATGGATTGTAATCACGGTCGCCGTTCGGGGCTTTCCAGTCAGCAACGACATTTCGCCAACCGCAGCGTTGTCCGAAAGCTTCGCCACGAGGAAATCAATGCCGGTCGTCGGATCTTTCTTCCGGACTTCAACCACGCCCGACTTGATGATGTACATCGAAACGCCGGGTGCCCCCTCACGCACAATGACTTCAGAGGCCGCAAACTCGGCTATCTTGAGGCAAGATCCCAGCTTGAGGAGGCTTTCGTTGCTGAGTTCTGCGAACAGTTTGACGTTCTTCAGGAATTGAAGAAGTTGCTCGCCCGTTTCATTGATTACTGCGGACATTTGATGGTTGCTACTGACGAGCGCCCTCCTGGCTTATCTCTAACGGATAGAGGTCGGTAGTCTCGCATTCGGTCTTACTGAAGTCAAAGCCCGAAATGGAAAGGCGTTAGGAACCACAAAGACACAGAGACACAAAGAAAGGCGGCAGAAAATCAATTTTTTGCGGCCTTTCTTTGTGCCTCTGTGTCTTTGTGGTTCTGTTAGATGTGAGTACTAAGCCGGCTACCCCCCGGGGCCCCGGAGTTCCTGCTTCCACCCGAGAATCCGTGCCACGTTGCCTTCTTTTTCAGCTTCTTCAATACGGCCCTGGGCCTGGTAGAACATGGACAGGCTGGTGTGAGCGAGGATGTCATCCTTATCGATTTCGATAAGTTTCTTGGCGGTAGCGATCGCTTCGTCCACCCTGCCGCTATTGAACAAGGCCATACCTACACCGTGCAGGGCGTCCTGGTAATCGGGATCTATCTCTAAAGCTTTGCGATAATTTTCGATCGCCTCGTCGAGCTTGTCATCGCCGAAGGCGTTGACCGCCTGCTCGAAGTATTCTTCCTTTGTCATGGCATGGATTCTATCACTCGTATCGGAGGGCCTCAATCGGGCTCAGGATTGCAGCTCGGTATGCGGGGTATAGGCCAAATAGCAATCCAGTACCGACTGCAGTAGAAAAACCGACGGCTACCCAAAACATGGACACGCTCGCCGGGAGAAAGGGCGCGACGGTCCTGATGATAACAGCGATAGCGCCTCCAGCCACGATTCCAAGAACTCCGCCGACCGCAGTCAACACCATCGCTTCGAACAGAAACTGGGTAAGGATATTTCGCTGCGTGGCCCCAATGGCCTTTCGAACACCGATCTCACGAGTGCGCTCCGTCACTGATACCAACATGATGTTCATCACGCCGACACCGCCAACCACTAATGCTATCGATGAGATCGCCAGCATGACTGTAAAGATGCCGCTCGAAATCTGACTCCACAGGTCAAGGAACGTATCCTGCGTCGAAATCGCGAAATCGTTTTCTTTGTTCGGCGTAACACCGCGACGCGTCCTGAGCAGCGCTTCGATCTGATCAATAGCCCGCGGCACTTCATCTTGCGTGTACGTTTTGACCGCGAACATGAAGTCCTTTTGCTCCGGATGCAGCCGCCAGAATGTGCCGATCGGCATCTCCGCCACGTTATCGTTGGGATTGGCTCCGCCCTGTAGCGCATCTTTCCGTTTCTCCAGCACGCCAATCACACGGAAGGGTTGACCTTCAATCTCTACTTCCTTGTCAACCGGATCGACATTAACCGGAAAAATCGTTTCGGCCGTGTCGTGTCCCAGGACGACCACGTTCGCGTTGTGCTTGTGGTCTGCTTCGTTGATCCATCGACCCCCCGTGAGATGGAGGTTCATGACCACAGCGACCTCTGGCGTCGCGCCGATGAAGATCGTGTTCTTTGCGGTCCTGTCCCGATACCGAACGGAAAAAGACTTCGCATTCATGTTCACTGCGAAGTACTGGAGGACCGGCGCAACAGCCTGCACGACCGGCAGTTCTCCGATCGCCTTCGCATCGTCCAGAGTCAATTTCTTGCGATTCAACACTTCCGGCGGCAACCGCCCTCCGACCGTTGGAGGAATGCGCTGGACGAAGATCAAGTTCGACCCAAGATCCTGGATTTGAGACGCAATGCTGTTGTTCAGCCCACTGATGATCGACGACATTCCGATCACGGTGGCCACACCGATGACCACACCCAGAACTGTCAAGAACGATCGCAGCTTGTTTTTACGAAGAGAATCGAGCGCGAGAAGCAGAATTTCATTCATATCGTAAGGCCACGATGGGATCGAGATTGGCTGCTTTCGTTGCGGGATAGATTCCAAAGAACAGGCCGACGCTGGTGGATACGACGAGGCCGAGTGCCACCGCCCACCATTTGATTGCGGCCGGCAGAGGCGATAACCACGAAATCGCCAGTGCAATGGACGAACCAAGCAGAATACCGATGATTCCGCCAACTAATGCGAGAGTCGCAGACTCGACGAGAAACTGAATCAAAATGTCATGCCGGCGCGCGCCGGCAGCTTTTCGAATTCCGATCTCGCGCGTTCGCTCGGTGACGGATACGAGCATGATGTTCATCACTACAATCCCGCCAACAACGAGCGAGATCGACGCAATACCGATGGTGACGGCGAAAAACGCACGGCTGATATTCGCCCAGATCTGAAGAAAATTGTCGTTCGTATTAAGCGCGAAATCATCTTTGTCGTTATAAGCCACATGCCGCCGCGCGCGCAGGACAAGGCGAACTTCACTTTCCGCAGCAGGCAAGTGGCGTTCGTCGAGCGCCTTCGCATAGATCGTGATCGACCGGCGCGATCCGTACATTTTTTGGTGCAGGGTGAGTGGAATCATCGCCCAGTTGTCGCGCGACTGGCCGAGTACCGATCCTTGCTTCATGCCGACACCAATGACTTCGAAGCCACGATCATCGATGATGAGAGTCTTTCCAATCGGATCAACGAAGGGAAACAGATTCTCAGCGAGATCCGAGCCGATGACACATACATTTCGAACGTGTTCGACGTCGTACGGCGTCATGAGCCGGCCGGCACTCAGCTCAGTTCCGAGAATGGCCGCAAGATCCGCAGTGTAGCCCTGAATTTGCGAATCCACGTATTCGCGGCCGAACTTCACGCGACCCCGCATATTCACTGAAGCGCCGACAGCCTTGCAATCGTGGCACACCGCTTGGATGGCATCCATATCCGAAATGTAGAGGTTCCTTCGCTTCTGGTTCTCCGTCCATTCATCAAATGACGAGATGACGGGAGACATGCGGCTGACGGTGATGACGTCGGGTCCCAGGTTGAAGATCTTGCCTGCTACATAGTCGTTAAGTCCGGAAATGATCGAGACGACAGCGATCACTGCCATGACACCAATGACGATTCCCAACAACGTCAGCAGCGATCGAAGACGATTTGCACGAAGTGAAGAGAGTGCGACGGAAATGGCTTCAAGGAAATTCATGCTTCCGATTGGAATTAGCCACAAAATGCGCAAAAGAGCAATCGTATTGTGGCCGGCACGGCTTGCTACCGAGCCCGGCCGAACTTTTCCTGAAGCAATCGAATCTTTTCTTCCATGGTCTGCTTAGGAGGGGAAGGGACAGCTTCGATGGGCTTTGGTGCGCGCGGTGCCTGCTGGGGTTTCCGATCTTTGCGAGCAGGCGGTTCCGGCTTTTGGCGCTTTCCTTGGGGGACCGGGACCGGCTTTGGAAGGCCTTCCGGCGTTGCAGCCGCATTAGCCATGGCTGCCGGCGCTGCCGTTTTGACTTTCTTTCGTCTTGGCCGGCGAGGGGGCTTCGGCATGACAGCCTTCATCGAAAGGCTGATCCGTTTCATTGCTGCATCCACGCCGATGACTTTGATCTTGACGATATCGCCGACCTTCACAGCCTGTCGCGCATCCTGCACATACTTGTGGGAGAGTTCCGAAATGTGCACCAGTCCGTCTTGATGCACGCCGAGGTCGACGAATGCGCCAAAGTTCGTCACATTCGTTACCGTGCCTTCGAGTTCCATGCCCTCCTTCAGGTCCGCGATGTCTTTCACGTCTTCCCTGAATTTCGGCACGACGAACTTGTCTCGTGGATCACGGCCGGGCTTAAGCAACTCTTCGCGAATATCGGCAACGGTGTATCTTCCCGCCTCGGCCTCGAATGCTTTGAAGTCAATGGCATTGATTTGGGCGGGGTGCTCGATGAGCTCGCTTACCGACACACCCAATGAGTTCAGCATTCGCTCAACGAGCCCATACGACTCCGGGTGCACGGCCGTACGATCGAGCGGAGTGTCACCATCTTTGATGCGCAAGAAACCCGCCGCCTGTTCAAACGTTTTCTCTCCAAATCCTTCGATCTCATGCAACTGAGTCCGTGATTTGTACAGGCCATGTTGATCGCGATAGGCGACGGTATTTTCTGCAAGCTTGTCTCCGATACCGGAAACATATTTCAGAAGATCGACCGAAGCACTGTTCAGGTCGACACCAACCCGATTTACGCAGGATTCCACGACCGCTGCGAGACTGCGCTTCAATTTTTTCTGATCGACATCATGCTGATATTGGCCGACGCCTATGGACTTTGGTTCCGTCTTCACGAGCTCCGCCAGTGGATCTTGCAAACGACGCGCGATGGATATGGCGCCGCGGACGGTAATATCGAGTTTTGGGAATTCCTCTCTCGCTCGTTTTGAGGCGGAATAGACTGAAGCGCCGGCTTCGTTAACGACGACAACAAAAACGTCCAGCTTGTTTTTTTCAATCACGGACCGCACAAAAGAATCCGTTTCGCGCGACCCCGTGCCGTTGCCGATCGCAATCCCACGCACGTTGTGCTTTTGAATCAGATCGAGCAGAACTTTCTCGCCGCCTTCCAAGTCCTGTTTAGGCTCAGTCAGATGAATCGTTTGGTTTTCGAAAAACTTTCCTGTCTCATTCACGACCGCGATTTTGCATCCGGTCCTCTGGCCGGGATCGACGCCCATGACGGCTATCTGCCCGGCTGGAGGCGCGAGGAGCAGCGTCCGAAGGTTCTCCTCGAAAACTTCAATGCCTTCCGACTCCGCCCTCTCTCTCAAGTTCGATCGCACTTCATTTTGGATCGACGGCAGAAGAAGTCGCTCGTACGCATCGCGTGCCGCGCTTTCAAGCAGCGGCGCGACGTTTGATTGAGGATCGCGAACGACCTGCGGAATAAGGGCGGCGATGAATTTGTCGTTATCGACGTCGAGCGAGAAAGTCAAAATCCCTTCGCGCGTACCGCGTCTGATGGCAAGCATTCGATGCGACGGAATTTTCGGAACCGTTTCCTCGAACGCGTAATACATCTCGTATTTGGTCTTTTCGGTCTCCTTGCCTGTTACGACCTTGGCGTGAACTTTGCCTTCGGTGAGCATTACATCGCGAAGTCGTTTGCGAATTGCCGGAGTTTCGGCAATGCGTTCCGCAATGATGTGAAGTGCCCCTTCGATCGCCGCTTCGATTGTCGGCACTTCCTTTTCCGGATTGATGAACTGTTGAGCGAATTCACCGGCGGGCTGCTCACCGCTCTGTTCCCAAATGTAATTTGCGAGTGGCTCTAAGCCGCGTTCGAGAGCGAGGCTCGCTTTAGTTTTTCGTTTGGGTTTGAAAGGAAGATAGAGATCTTCAAGTTCATTCTTGTTGTAGCAAGCAAGAATCTTCGCCTTGAGATCATCGGTCAGCTTTCCCTGCTTCTCAATCGACGACAGAACTGTGGCGCGCCGGGATTCGAGATCGCCGTAGTACTGCCGCCGCGCATCGATGTGCCTGATTTTTACTTCGTCGAGGTTCCCGGTCGCTTCTTTTCGATACCTGGCGATGAACGGAATCGTCCCGCCTTCTTCCAGTAATTTGATGGTGATTTCAACGCGCGAAACCGGGGCACCAACCTCTTTGCTGATTCTCAGGAGGATTTCAGAGTTAAACATGATGCGAGTTTCAAATGTATGCCAAAACCCGGACGCCGCGATAGCCGAAACTTTGACTCAAACGGGATAAATACTGAGACAACGGAGGATTAATGATCGGGACGCATCTGAATTCCAAAACGGCGTCCGTCGGTCTCCACCCACTTGGAAAACTGCGCCATGATTTCGTCGAATGCACGCACGTTTTCCCTTAGGCGGCGGCCGTGAGCAAACGTGACTGTATCCGCTCGCTCCACATCTTGGAGCAACTCATATTGGTCCTGCATCACCCGCAACAGTGCGGACATGAGTTCGTCTACGTTTGAAGCAAGCGATGGGATCTTGCGGAGTCGATCAATCGCTTTGGCCGTATCAGCTTTCAATGAGGCGATGCGATTCGTCTGGCGGGATTCGAGTTCCTGAGCAGACGCTTCGAATGTATTCCGCGCCGAATTGATGGCGTCGATGAAGTCTTGAGTGGTTGAACTGGTGGTAAGTATCTGAGTGAAACTGCGTCGAAGATTGCGGACCGAAAGGTGTGGTCCATCATAATTCTTCGCGACGGCGTAAAAGGAAACGACTATTAAAGCGAGCAGGACCATTTGCAAGGTTTTGAAGATGCCCGGCGTCTCGGCGCCAGGTTTTTGAAATGGAACAAGTGCCGCAAGAGCCGCGCCCGCGAGCAGGCCGCCTAAATGGGCGGAATTGTCGATGGCAGGGATCGTAAAGCCGATGATTAGGTTGATCACGATCACTGGAAGGACGCCGGTCCCAACCGCGCGCTTGAAAAACGGAGGAATCGAGTTGCGGTAACGAACACCAAAAACCAACAGCACGCCGAACAAACCGAAGATCGCTCCCGACGCGCCCGCTGACTCCGACTGCGGATGATAGAAATAGCTCGCGTAAACGCCCGCCACTCCCGTCAGAACGTAGAGAATAACGAACCGCGCGGCGCCATAGAGCTTTTCCACCTGCGGGCCGACAATCCACAGCGCATAGGAATTGAAGAACAAATGCAGCATCCCGATATGGATGAAGATTGGAGTAATGAACCGCCACCATTCGCCTCGCGCAATCGCAGGATTGGACTTGACCCCGAATGCCATGAGTGTCGATTCATTGGTGCTGCCGCCGGCGAGCGCCATCAGGAGAAAGATGACGATGTTTGCACCGAGGAATATGTACGTGAAAAGCGGGCGGCGGCTCCAGACCGCGTGTAGAAATTCGAGATGATCTTCGGGGACCACCGCAGACGACATCTGCGTCATCCGTGGTTTTCCTTTAAATCTTGCTGAAGTTTGCGTGCAATCTCATGTGCGGCTTCGCGCGCTTTGTCCAGTTCGTTCGGTTTGAACGAGATCGCCGCAACGACGGCATGGCCGCCGCCGCCGTACTGTTCGCACAGTCTCGCCAGATTCTGCCGATGCTCGCGCTTCGTCCATGGATTCGTGCCGACGGAGACTTTGGCACGCACGGGAGAATGGCTGACGCCAACGCTATAAACACTGTCGGGAAACAGGTAATAGGGAATGAATTTGTTATAGCCGTCCAAGTCGTGGTCGCTGACGTCGAATTCAATGACGCCGTTCGTGCATTTCGTTAAACGCCGCATGATTTCGATGGAGTCAAAATGGTGCCCATACAGTTTGTCAAACGTCGCGCGTATCTCCGGCAGTTCGATAACCTGCGACAACGGCTTGTCCTGAATTTCACGAATGATTCTGTGGATAAGTTCGGGGTCGTGGCTGGCCTCGATTACCAGCATCAAACGCATCGCAGGCTCTTTGAGTTCCACGGCTGTCTGCGCATTAGGGAATTGCGCACCGTCAATGATATCGGCCCAGTGGACGAGGTCCTCCAGATCGGGCATGGGACAATTGAAGACAGTCCGTGTGATGTGCGCGATGAATTTCGTACACGACTTGTAGCTCGGATCGTGAAATTTATGGCCGCTGGTGTCGCGCCGAAAATGAGCCTCATCTTGCGCCGATAGAAACGCACTCTCATGATGATCAAACCACCACGTCAGCTTATCCGACGCGGAGTATTTGAAATCGACGATCACGTTTTCATCGTCACCGAACTGCTCACCTGCAATGTGCTGCCCGGCCTTATGAGTAAGACCTTCGTATTCAATGACAGCGCCGGCGTTTATGTGTGCTTTATAGAAGCGTGAAAACACTGCCGCGGAGGAGACTCCGTCAAAACAATTGTCGTGATATAAAACGCGGACTTTCTTCATGCAATTTAACGCAGCAGGTATTTGGCGATCGTCTGAAGCTGCATATTCGACGTGCCTTCGTAAATTTTGCCAATTTTCGAATCCCGAAAATATTTCTCCGCCGGATAATCTTTCGTATACCCGTACCCGCCATAAATTTCAACGATCAAGGAAGTTACATGCTCGGCAACCTGCGATGAAAAATACTTCGCCATCGCGGCTTCCTTCAAAAAATCCTGTTGAGCGTCTTTTAACCGGGCTGCGTTGTATACCATAAGGCGCGCCGCCTCGATTTGAGTCGCTGTTTCGGCAAGCTGGAACTGAATTGCTTGAAAATCCGCCAATGGCCGTCCAAACGCTTTTCGCTCCTTGGAATATGCCGCACCGTAGTCCCAGCTCCCTTGGGCGACACCGACCATCTGCGCCCCGATTCCGATCCGTCCCTCATTCAGTGTTTCGATGGCAATCTTGTAACCTTTTCCGATTTCTCCAAGCACGTTCGACTTTGGTACGCGGCAGTCTTCCAGGATTAATTCGCATGTACTGGACGCGCGAATGCCGAGTTTGTCTTCTTTTTTTCCGACAGCGAAACCTGGGAAATCGCGTTCGATCAAGAATGCAGTGATGCCTTTATATCCCTGCTCGGGATCGACATTGGCGAACACAATAAAGAGTCCCGCCTCGAGGGCATTCGTGATCCAAAGCTTCCGGCCATTTATCACGAACTGATCGCCTTGGTCTGTCGCGCGGCAGGCTAACGCGAAGGCATCGCTGCCGGAACCGGCCTCCGATAGTGCATATGCACCAACGAGATCCTTCGCAAGGCGCGGAAGATATTTCCGCTTTTGGTCATCATGGGCCCATCGCATGATAGCGTTGTTGACAAGCGTGTTCTGAACATCGATGAACACGCCAAAGGACGCATCGACTCGCGAGACCTCTTCGACAGCCAGAACCGACATAAAAAAGCTGCCCGAACTGCCGCCGAATTGCTCCGGGATATGAATTCCCATCAATCCCAAGTCGAAAAGCTGAGGAATGATGCTTTGATCGAGCTTCGCTTCTTCGTCCATTTTATGGACGAGCGGCTGAATGCGCTCTTGCGCAAAACTCCGACACGACTCGCGAAATAACTGCTCGTCTTCGGATAAAACTGTCAGAGGTATGCTCATCTTCAATGTCCATGGGGACGTGGGGTCAGACCCCATCGGGCCCCGAATGGGAAAATCGGGTATTATAGCAGCCATCCGCACCGTTTATAATGAACTATCTATGCAGCCGCATACGCATGCCGATAGGCATGACCATCAGGGCAGCCTGAAGACCGCTCTTATCATTACATCAGTTTTTCTGGTCGCTGAGTTTGTTGGCGCGCTGTACACAAATTCTCTCGCGCTGCTGGCCGATGCGGGACACATGCTGACGGATGTGGCCGCTCTCAGTCTGAGCTTCTTCGCGATGCGTTTCGCGACGCGTCGAGCAACGCCGAGAATGACATACGGCTTCTACCGGGTCGAAATCCTGGCCGCCCTGCTTAACGGCGTTTTCCTGGTGCTTGTCGCTCTCTACATTTTCTATGAGGGATACCACCGATTCATAAATCCGCCGGCGGTGAAAGCGGACTGGATGCTCGCCGTAGCGATCCTCGGCCTGCTCGCCAACATCGCGAGCGCATGGATTCTGTTTGGAAAACATCATACGAGTTTGAATGTCCGTGGCGCATTCTTTCATGTGCTGACGGACGCGATCGGTTCCGTGGGTGCGATACTTGCAAGCATCGCGATCATCGTCAGCGGATATCAAGTGGCGGATCCACTGATCAGTATCGTTGTAGCAGTGCTGATCCTTTGGAGTTCATGGATCCTGATTCGGGATGCCGTCGATATTTTGCTGGAAGGTACGCCCGCTCACATCAATATTGTGAGTCTGCGTGAACAATTGGGAGATGTGGATGGCGTTGGATCCGTTCACGACCTTCACGTCTGGACCCTTACGTCCGGCATTCTTGCAATGAGCTGTCATGTCGTAGCGGAAGATTCTAATTTCAGCCGCACTGAGTTGCTCAGCAGAGTGAACGATGTCGCACGCGAACGGTTTCACATCAACCACACAACGATTCAAATTGAAGAACGAAACATTCCGCAGGCGCTTGTCGACTCCTGCAATTGCCATTTCGGCGCATGGGACACACAGTAACTTATGATTCAATTCGTCATAGCAGCAGCACTTTTGCTGCAAAATCCATCACTTGACAGCGTAAGTCCAAAAGAGCGTATGGAGGCCGTCGATAAGCTGGCGGTCGTTGGAAACCGTGAAGCGATTCCGCAGCTGGCAGCAGCACTCAAGAAAGAGCCCAAGGGTGATGTTCGCGCGCAAATGATCGCCGCTCTCGGCCGTATCGGTGATCGAGAAGCGATTCCGATTCTGGCCGACACGATGAGAAACGACCTCGACAAGGACGTGAGGTCGCAAGCGATCGATTCCCTGTTGCGACTCTACATTCCTATCGAAGAATCCGGTCCGGTTCGCACTATCTTCAACAGAGTGAAGAGCGCGTTTCTCCAACCCAACGCACCGGTCGTGGGGCCCGAAGTTCAAGTCGATGCGGCAGCCAAAGAGGCGCTCTCATTAGTCATGCAGAAAGACTTCAATGATGAGGTTCGGGTGCAGGCCGTGCGCGCCCTTGCATCTTTGAGGGCGAAGGATCAGGTTCCCGTGCTTATCGAGGCGCTCGAGAGTCCTCAGCAGCGCGAACATCGAAGCGTCCGCGTTGAAATCGTGCGGACTCTTGGTGTCCTTCGCGATCCCGCCGCAGGGGCGGCCTTGGAGCGCACGCTGCGCGACGCCGACAATCAGGTTGTGACGGAATCCATTACCGCAGTTGGGCTTGTCGGCCAGACTTCGGCTCGTCCTCTTCTGGAGCAAATGTTTCGAACAAGCTC
>DATFXZ010000302.1:0-5340 GCA_035315305.1 Terriglobia bacterium
GCAAGCGTCCGAGGCGCAGAGAGTGCGTTCGTTAAGAATGCTTTGTTCACGGCTGGAGTCACAATCGTGATGCCCTCGGCAACGACAGCGGGCAACCCGCTGGTGTGATCGAAATGGTGATGCGAGATGACCCCGTAGCGAATGGGCTTGTTCGGTATGACCTTCTTCGCCTCAGCAATGATTGCCTGAGCGCGCATCTCGTTCTGCGGTCCCGGCTCGAAAAGCAGGATGTGGTCGGCGAACTCCACGGCGACTGCATTGTACGCGCCGTTAATCCGGAATACGCCGTCAGCCAATTTTTCCGAAGTCGGACCTGCGGCCGCCTGCTGACCCGCGCCGGGCGCTCCTGCAGCACCACCACCGCGCGCGCCGGCCGGAGGAGCTGTCATCAATTGTTGAAGATTAGCGGGATTCGCGTGGGCCCCAAGAATGTAGGCCGTGAATGTGGGCCAGCCGCCGCGCTTCTGCACGATCTGCGCGGGGAATTTCAAGCCATTGGCGCCTTCGCGGTACTGGGTATACTCCGCTTCGACGAGCATGTCGCCGAAGATTGGGTTTTCCAGCCAGGTCTGGACCTTCTCAACCAAGTTTTGGTTGTTAATATAGCCAACGACCTTGTACGGCTGACCGCCAGGCGACTTAATCGGCGAGTTGAACGTCACTGTCTGGTAACGCTTGCCGCCAACTGTTTCCGCCTTTACCGCAGCGCTGTTCGCGGCGGCGCCCTTAAGAAATCCCCAAGGTGTGATCCAGATCTCGAGCTGCTGCGCCCAAGTCATGTTCTCAGGTGTGATGTTTTGCTGGCCGGGATTGAGCGCCGCAGCACCGCCCGTTACTGGCACGGCGTACGTCTGCCACGTCGCTCTCGATGCCGGCTTACTGAAATCGATTGCCCGGACGTAGTCGTTTGCGGCAGTCATCGGCCATGGTTGGTTCGAGTTGTTGTTTTGGCCGAGATTCCCATTCTGGGCCACACCGTAATAATGAATCGAGTTCAACCCCTCGATGCCCATTGCCTTCGAGGCGCTGCTGATGACCGTCTTCGCATCCTGAGCTGTGACCGTAACGGTCAGCAATGTCAGCAGGGTGATGACGATCGTTAGTTTCTTCGACATTGAATCCTCCTCCAGAACGATTGTTGCGGCGGTCAGTCTACTGTGAAACGGCGGCGTTACCCAACTGTGATTCGAGATGGAGTTCGGCAAACAGCCACGTGGTGCGTTCACCGCCACTCGTGCTTTGGATACTTCCGCTGCAGCTCCGATTTAATTCGCGGATAGTGTTCGCGCCAAAAATTAGCCAGGTCGTGAGTCACCTGCACCGGCCGCATGCTTGGCGCTAGAATGTGGACGCTGAGCGCGACACGGCCCATTGCAATCTTCGGCGTCTCCGTGACACCAAACAATTCCTGGATCCGTAACGAGATGTATGGCGGCGCGCCTGCCTCGTAAATCACTTTTGGAGTTCGTGCATTTGACAACGTGACGCGCTCCGGCGCGTACTTATCCAACAGCTCGCGTTGGCCACTCGAAAGCCACGACCTCACGAACGGTTTGACATCACGGTCCTTAATCTCTTTGTAGGCGACCGCGCCGAGGCAAATTTGCTCGATGATGTGCCGGCGATCTTCGTCTCGAATCGGCGGCAATTGAAGGTCCGGACACCACTGGGCGAGCAGATTCAATCGCAGGATCCATTGATCCACAGCATGATCCCAATGCGGCAGCGCCAGCCGGCCAGCCACGACTTCCTCGGCGAGCACTCGCGCTGCGGGCTCAGCAGGCACAGGCTCGATCCGCTTCGATGTAATAACGAGATCGCGAAATTTCAAGACATCCTCGGAATGCACCCTCCGGTTGACCGGATCAAACACGACACGCATCTGCTGAGCGAGATCGTGTGGAAAAAATTCACGCAACCAATCCTCTTCGATGGCTGTAGCGAGCGACAAGACTGTACTCATTTCGCCCTGCCGTCCGCCTAATTCTTGGACTTCCGCCGCAACGAAAAGCCGGCTCTCACGCACAACGCTTTCGCGAGCCAAGCTGCCGCGCCGGCCATGGACGAGCTCGCACCGCAGAGTGCCTTCATCAATTCGACGCGCAACGCGATCACTGAAGCCGATCAGGATGCATTTCCTCAAAGCGTCATGGATGACGTCGCGAGGCTGAACATCGAGTCCTTCTTCTTTCGCAATCCGCAGAAATTGTTCGTGCAGCGGTCCGACCTGACGAGCGGCTACGGCGTTGATGCCCACTCTGCGCAGCACATCAACCCTGAATTGGTTTTTCAATGCGTACTGCCACGCTCCCATGGCGACCCAGAAATCGGATGTTTCATCGACCCCGCCAAGTAGATCCTCGCGAGTCGCAGCCGCGTCACGATCCGGTTTCCTTACCAACAGATCGCGGCCCTGTGTAAGCGCTGCGAGCAAGCATGCCTGATGCACACAACCGTATTCCTCCGCAGCAAGCAGCATGCGCGAGTAACGAGGATGAACCGGGAATGCCAGCATCCTGCGTCCGAGCTGCGTAATCACGCTGCCGGCCGGACCTGCGTCGAGCGCGCCTAAATCAAGCAGCAACTCTTCCGCGTGAACAAGCGCCGCCTCGCCGGGAGGTTCCAGCCATCGAAATCGGCGGAGGTCTTCGATCCCACCCGCTTTGAGCGTGAGAACAACTTCGGAAATATCGAGCCGCTTGATTTCAGGTTGTTCCTGCACGGCGCGCTCCATATGTTCCGGCTCCGACCACAGCCGAATACAGTGGCCCGGCGCGGTTCGTCCGGCGCGTCCCGCACGCTGTTCCGCACTAGCCCGGCTGATCTTCTCAACCAAGAGGGTGTTGATACCGCGGTTGGGATCGTACCGAGGAATACGAGCAAGACCGCTGTCGATAACCGCGCGAATACCGTCGATCGTGATTGACGTTTCGGCGACATTCGTCGCAACCACGACCTTCGGTCGGTCGTAACGGGCGACGGCGGCGTCTTGGTCGGGAGGCGGCAGTTCACCATGCAATGGGAGAAGCAAGTAGCCGCGAGATTCGGGCTTCTGACGGATCGCTTCGACGGTGCGTTGTATCTCGTAACCGCCCGGCATGAACACAAGCACATCTTTACGCTCATCGATAGCCGCTACAGTTCGAGCGTACTTCGCGAACATCTCTGCCGCGAGATCCCATGTTGGCGGCGGATTGTTTCCCAGACGTCGAGGCAGGTACTCGATGGTAACTGCGTATGTCCGCCCTTCCGACGAGAGGATCACGCACGGCTCCAGGTACTTTCGGAGCGTGCCGGCATCGAGCGTCGCGGACATCACGATGATGAGAAGATCCGGGCGGCTGCTCTCTTGAATATCGAGAGCCCGTGCCAGTGTGATGTCGCCGTAAAGATGCCGCTCGTGAAACTCATCAAAGATCAACGCTTGAATGCCGCGCAGCGTTGGATCCTGAATCATCTGGCGTAAGAGAATGCCTTCGGTTTCAAATTTGATCCGCGTCGCTCGGCTCGTGGCGCTCTCGAATCGCACTTGATATCCGACTTCTTGCCCCAGTTCGACGTTCAACTCTTGCGCCACACGTGACGCGAGCAGGCGCGCGGCCAGCCGCCGGGGTTGAAGGATCACGACCTGGCCGCTACCAAGCAATCCGTGCTTGAGCAGCATCTGCGGAACCTGCGTCGACTTGCCCGAACCCGTTGGCGCTTGCAGCACAAGCCGCCGAGTTTCATTCAGCGTTCCAATGATGTCGTTTTCTTTTTCGTAAATCGGCAGAAGTTCGGGCATGGTTCAGCATTGGTTGTGTTTGATGAGTCGGCCGCACGTTCATCCTGAGGACCGATACGCCACAGAAATCAAAGGAACATGGTACACGGGAGCAGGTGATGAATTTGCCCCCGACACAACTATTTCACTGATGCCGGGGGTGGAGAGAGGAGGCTGCCCACTCCCACGAAGCGGGATTCCGATTAGAAGAATGAATCCTGTTTCGCGGGGGGAGGCAACCGCTTTTCCGGTGTGTCTGTGTGTCTTTGTGGTTCCTCAACGAACTCGTGCGACGGTTGTTGAAGCAGTTGTGGAACCTTGCGAAGCCAGTGTCAACGCCATGGTTGCCCAACTAGTACCCGCTGCGGAAATCCACTGATCATAGGCGTATGGGAACCCGTTATCGAAATAGGGCTGGAATCCTAGAGCGCGCGTTTTGACATACCACGACCCGTCGTCCTGTTGGGTATTTAGCAAAAACTGAACACCACGTTGGTATGCGGGATCGGAGACGGGTAGGCTTGCGGCTTGCAAGGCAACCAATGCTCTACCCGTTGCGTAAGCTGTGCTGCCCATTGACTGCATATCGGACCAGCCGCCGTCTGCTTGTTGGAGAGTGAGGACCGTCCGCATGGCTTTCTGTGTTGCATCCTTATCCTTGCCCGCCCATGCCAAGCCGATGAGCCGCCAAACGCGATCCTCATTGGTTACCGGCTCCGCTTTCGCGATCCACGTTGCCGCCATTTGAACGGATTTGTCGTAAGCGGCCCGGTCGGTTTTCGGGGCGTAGAGCTGCAAGGCGCGCATCGCAAGCACGGTCTGCCCGATATATAGGGAGCACAGCGGAGGCCGTTGGTCCCCTCGGCCAATCTCCCAATGACCGTCGATCATTTGGTGCATCTTCATATACATGGCGACCGCATCCGTGTTGAGGTCGGGCTTGTAGCGCTCTGCATCCAGTCCGATCAGGATGTAGCCCAGAATGTCGGAGCCAAAGGTATCGTTCACCTGAGCCACAAATACGCCCTGATGCAAGCGATCGCGAAATCGTTCGAGAAAAGACACGTTTGCGTGGACTTGCTTCCTGGCAATTTCTTCGTCGACGCGGAATCCGCTTCGTCGCGCCAATCCAGCTGCCATCGCCGGCAGACTATCATTGTGGCAAGAGACACATCCGGCCTTTGGCGTGAAATCGGCATCCGAGCGCTGTAACAGAGGAACGCTCCGTTGAATTGCGGCTTGTACGGTATTCGTCCGCACTGGTCTCAGAGCGGGCGCCGCCTGCGGTGCGCTTTTCGCTCCAGCCTTGACCAGTAGGTCGACGATTGGTGTATTGCCGTGGAATTTTGCAATATCAAGTATGGTCAGGTTGGCATCGCCGGACAAAGTATGCCGGCTTTTTGCATTCACATCCGCGCCGCGGTCAATGAGCAACTTCACCACATCCAGAGGAAGAAGATCAGAGACCGCTGCGTACATGAGCGGACTGCGGCCAAACGGGTCAAACCCATTCACGTCCGCTCCGTGATCAAGAAGTAACCGGATTGCATTCACGTCGGCGAGAGCAGCAGTCTCGA
>DATFXZ010000303.1:0-8468 GCA_035315305.1 Terriglobia bacterium
CTTTAGCAAGTAACAGGTCGATGGAACGCCGCATTGCGTTCTGCCCGGCCGAATCCGGGTCGTAATTCATGACCACCTCGGGCACGTAGCGAGCCATGATCGCGACCTGTTGTGCTGTGAGCGCCGTGCCGCAGGACGCCACCACGTTTTCGATTCCGGCCTGATGTAAGCTCAAACAGTCGAAATACCCTTCAACAACCACGAGCCGGCCGGCCTTCTGCGCTGTATTTCGCGCTAAATGCATCGCATACAAAATGTTTGACTTCGAGTACAGCGGCGACTCGGGCGAATTCAAATACTTCGGCTGAGCCTCGGGCATTAGAGCACGACCGCCGAATCCGATGGTTTTCCCTCGCTCGTTCCAGATGGGAAACATCAGCCGCCGTCGAAACCGATCGTAAACCTCACCCTTCTCGTTTCGAATGAAGAGACCACTCGCAACCGGGTCCTGAAGACGCAAATGATTCATCAACCCACTTGATGGACCATAGCCAAGGCCGAAGCGCTTGACAAAGGAAGCCTTGATTTGCCTCTTTTCGAGGATCTGCCGGGCCGGTGCGGCTTCGCCTGTGGACAGCATCTCCTGGAAATACGCTGCAGCGCGCTCCTGGATTTCAAAAAGCTGCTTACGTTCATCGGATTTCCTGGTGTCCGGACCCCCCGCGGGAATCGGAATTCCGCATTTTTCAGCGACCAGCTCAACGGCTTCTGGAAATGGCATTTTCTCTGCCAGCATCACAAATGAAAAGACGTCGCCACCTGCGTGGCAGCCAAAACAATGAAAAAGTTGCTTATCGCGATGAACCGTGAACGAAGGTGTCTTTTCGGAATGAAAGGGGCAAAGCCCCTTCAATGTGTTCCCCGTGCCCTTTAGACTAACGAAATCCGAAACCACGCGGACGATGTCGGCAGAATTGCGAACAGTCTCAGTGAAGTTGTTCATTCAAAGGCGGCCGCGGGGTCAAAAAACGAAATCAATCAATTTATACGTTGCACATTAAAAATATCAAGGAGTAATTCGCTTGACTAATAGACTTCGGGTACGGCTTTTTCTTCAAACCGGCCGGATCGCAGACTCGACCGGAGTAGCTCTAAGATTTCATAGCGTCGCCGCCAAAGAATAGGTACGGCGCGGGGTGAGATCATGTTACGGAGTGGGAGGTAGCCCGTTTCATAAAGCTGCAGCAAGCCCCAAAACTTGAATTCTTCCTTCATGCCGCCTTTACGAACCCAGACCCGCATCCGCTTGGAGATATGGACGAAAAACAATACGCTTTTTGTCACCGCGTCCATCAGGACTGCGGGATGGACCACAATGACGGAATTGGCGTTCGGTGGCATTTGGCTGGTCTTGAACACCGTATGCCTCGAGAAATCAACCACCCAGTATCGATAGTCTGCCGCAGGTTGATCAAACACGATTACGGGCTGGAAGACGATCTGTATTCCGACGGGAAGTGCGCGAATAAACTCCGACATATAGTCCCGGAAGAGTTGGAAGTCCGGTACCACCGTCCCTTCCTCTTTGTAGTACCACTTCAAGAGCGGTTGCGCCGACTCGGAAAGCCTGCTTAACGCCCCGTCAAGGTCGGAATATTCGTCGTCATCGTTGCGGGCATTGTTGATGTGAAAGCCGGTTTCGGCATTCCACGAATCGCCAGGGGCCATGATCACTACCGGACTCTTAGCCCCAAACGTCTGGCGGCAATGAGCGGAGACTTCAGCGGGAGTGATGTTATGACGGTTGAATCTAAATGTTTCCGAATGCAAATGGCAGACGTTGCTCGCAAATGGAATCGCGTGTTTCGGTTGCATGATTCGGACCGAATTTTCAAACCGCGCGATGTAGTCTTCGCGCCGGTGGAACTCGAGTTCAGAAGGATCCTCGGCTTCATAGCAAATCGGGTATCCCTGAGCCGGAGCATGGCTGCGGAATAGAAAATCGATTTTCGGATGTCGTTTTAATATCTGGCGAAGCGTCCGTCCGGTGACGTGGCTATCGTTCAGGTTCAAAATCGTGCATTCTGCGCTTTCCAGAACAACAGCACTGTCATCGAATCCGTGTTGATACGAGTAGAGTTTCAGTCCACCTTCGAGTTCGAGAGGCGCGCCATGCGATAGTTCCACAATATTCTCGAAACCGAGCGATTCGACGCCAGCCCGCAGCCGATCCGTGATGAATCGTGCGATCACGATCTGCACGGACCGATTGAATTTTCGCAGGGTTGGGTAATGGCAATGATCAAAATGGCCGTGCGTAATGTAGATGGCGTCGACGTCGAACAGGTCCGGTGTCACATCTACTGCTTGTGAGAAATGCCACCACGATCGCCAATAGCACGACCCGATCAACCACGGATCGATAAGAAGCCGCCGGCCATTGCTCTCGATGACCGTGCACGCGTGTCCGAGAATGCGAAACGAAATCGACATGCGCGCGAATGGTATAACCACGGCACAGTTGGGAGCAACAGGCGCGTCTTAAGAGCGCAGTGTTACTACGGTTACTCCGCGCCCGCCTTCAGAATGGGGAGCTGCTTCAAAGTGACTGACGTGGGGATGAGCGCTCAACAGCTCGGAAATTGCCTGGCGGAGAGCTCCGGTGCCGATTCCGTGAACAATCCGGACCGTATTCATTTGCGATAGGAAAGCATCGTCAAGAAACTTGTCGGTCAAATCCACGGCTTCATCAACCTTTCGACCAACGACGTTGATTTCGTTTTTTTCGAGCTGCTTTGTTGAAATATTCACGTGAACGTTTTGCGGCAGCTGCATTCGGGCCGTTTCGATGACTTCAAGGTCAGACAATGGGCGGCGCAGCTTCATATTTCCAACAAGCACCTCCGCCTCGTTGCCTTTGATCGCAGTTACCTTTCCTGTTACAGCCAAGGATAGGACCCGGACAATGTGACCCTCTCCACCTTTGAAGCTGGGTCGAGAAGGTGTCGTGCCGGATGAGGGCTCGTCGGGTATCGGTTTAAGGTTTTCCTTTTCTCTACCCACTTCGCGAACGGCCTGCGCCTTCGCGTTCGCAAGCCTTTTTTGGAACTTCTTGACCGACTCGTCTCGCGCAGCTTCCAACTCGCGCGATGCGCGTTCCGACATGTCCTGAACAATCCGGTCGAGCTTCTTCTCGACTCTTGTAATTTCGTCCCTGTGCTGTGCTTTAAGTTGATCGAGTTCTTTCTGTCTCCAGGCCTCGAATTCCTTCCGTTCTTGTTCGAGTCGGGTCTTTTCCTGCTCGAGATCGGTAATCCGCCGCCGGAGTTCTTCGACATAGTGCGCCGCCTCCGCATCAGCAGTGTCAAGGCCTTGAACTGCCGAATCGAGTACACGCCGCGGCAACTGCAGGCGCTCCGCGATTTTCAGCCCGCTGGATGCACCGGATAATCCGTGAATCAGCCGATAAGTAGGCTGCAAGGTCATTTCATTGAATTCCATTGCAGCGTTCGCAACCCCGGCAGTGGTCTCGGCATATAGCTTTAAACGGTTGTAATGCGTGGTGGCGATTGTGAAGGCGCCGAGTTCCCGGAATCTATCGAGGACAGCTCGGGCGAGCGCTGCCCCCTCACCGGGTTCGGTGCTGCTTCCGATCTCATCAAGAAGAATGAGAGAGCGTCCCGATGCGGATTCCAGCATCGATTTAATCGCGAGCACGTGCGCCGAGAACGTGCTCAGATGATTGGTGATCGATTGCTGGTCGCCAATATCCGCAAGAATTCGATCAAAAATGGGCAACGTTGCTTCCTCAGCAGGAACCGGAATTCCAGACTGGGCCATCAATGCAATAAGGCCGGTTGTTTTGACTACGATAGTTTTCCCACCGGCGTTGGGACCGCTAATCAGTAAAATCCGGCGACCGGCATCCAAGTCAAGCGACACCGGAATCATCGACGAATGTTCCCGGCGCAAATTGTCCTCCAGGAGGGGGTGGCGGGCTTTAATCAAGCTGAGCAGCGAGCCAGAGGAAAACGCAGGCTGGACGCAATCAAACTCACGGCCGAAACGCGCCTTCGCGAAAACAAGTTCCAAGTACGCCGAAAGCGCCCGTCCAGATTCGATCAAGCCGGTGCTGGCTTGGATCAGGTCCGTCAGTTCGGCGAGAATGCGCGCGATTTCAGCTTGTTCTTCGTCCTGCAGTCGGACGAGGTCATTATTCATTTCCACGACGGAAAGCGGCTCCATAAACACTGTGGCTCCGCTGGACGAACTGCCATGAATGATGCCGTCAACGGACCGCTTCTGTTCCGTTCGCACCGGAATTACAAAACGACCGTTACGGATCGTGACGAGCTGTTCTTGTAGCTGGGAAGAATACGTAGGACTTCGAAGAATGGAGTCGAGCTTCTCGGTTAATCGTAATCTTGCAGCAGCGATTGCTCGTCGAATTCTGCGTAGTTCAGGGCTGTAATTCTCATCGATTTCGCCATTCTGGATGGCTCGACCGAGATGCTTCGCCAGGTCACGTAGATCAGGAAACCGATGTGCTGTTTGTGCCAGTTTTGGAAATTCTTCGCGATCGTCCCTCCAACGGACACGCAGTCCTTCTGTGTGTGCGAGGAATGCTTGGATTGCTTCGATTTCCGAGATGTCGAGGACGGATCCAGCGACAGTTAGTTTTTCGATCGCCTGAGACAATAGGGTTATGTCGTTGAAGGGAACTCGATGCTCGCGCAAATACTGCATCGCTTCATACGTGAGCGCGTGTTCGTCTGCGAGCTTTTCGGCGTCAAGGATCGGCTCGAGCACAGCCAGAGCATGCCGGGCAGCGTCGGTCGATAGATACCGGCCGAGCAACTCCTTTAGCCGGTGATACTCCAGGGCTTCGAGAGAGAAATCCATTAGAACGATTATTGCCTATTGATGAGACTTGCGACGACCGCGGCGCCGTAACCGTTGTCAATATTGACGACGGTCACATTCGACGCACAACTGTTCAGCATCGATAGTAGCGCGGCTATGCCATTAAAGCTGGCGCCGTATCCAATACTGGTCGGCACGGCGATCACTGGAACTGAAACCAGGCCTCCCACCACGCTGGGTAGTGCTCCTTCCATGCCCGCCACGACAATCACAACGCGGGCTTTGGCTAAGCGTTCCCGCCGATCCAATAGCCGGTGAAGTCCGGAGACGCCGACGTCGTAAAGCGAATCGATGTGATTACCCATCACTCGAAGCGTTACAACCGACTCTTCCGCTACAGGCATATCCGAGGTTCCAGCAGACACCACCATCACCGTGCCGTTGCCGCGAATCGTTGTGTCCTTGACGATCGTGATTGCCCGCGCGCCTTCATGAAATTCCGCTTCCCGCGCGATCTTCTTTACGTGCTCGAAATGTGAAGCTGTCGTTCGAGTGATCAGAATATTGTGATCATGGCGGTACATCGATTCGACAATTCGAACAACTTGATCGACGGTCTTCCCACTGCCGAAAATCACTTCCGGAAAACCCTGTCGCAAACTGCGGTGATGATCGATATTGGCGAATCCCAGGTCCTCGAACGGCAGCGTCCGGAGACGACGTAAGGCCTCCTGTGAGGATATGCCGCCCGCTTTGTGTTCGTCCAAAATCTTACGAATCTGGTCTTCGGTCATGACTGTCGCATAAGTGGCTGTAGGACTGCCTAGAGCATGTGTAATGCTCTATAGCATTCTAGCGGACGATTGGGTGTATTTAGCGGATCGTTGAAGAGGGCCTGAATTTCTTTGCGGGAAATACGGGACTGCAGGTACGCGTTGTAGAGCCTCCGCCCCAGGGCGTATCCCAACAATTGACTGAGCATTCTCGTCGTCTTTTGTTTTCCGGCCTTAGCCTCAATCGCCGTTCGCAGTGTTGCGAAATGCTGCGTTCCGGGACGTCTGCCTGGATCGACAAGGAGCTCGATTGCTCGGGTCAGGCGATCGTCGTGACCAATCTGAGTGAGAACGCGTTCGGCCAAGGACTCAATACCGTCGCGAGAAGAATCGAGGAGTTTTGAGCAAAAGTAGCCCAAGCCGTTCTCGATAACCTTGACGAAGAATTCATCCTGCGCGGCCCTTTCAATTCGTTTCTCCAATTCGCCTCGGCAGGCTTGATGAATACGCCGCGCGAACTTCTCGGCCGCAGTGCTGAGCTCAATCGCGTCGATCGTCGGCAGGTGGTCAACGACCGATTCATCGTTCTTGATATCAAGAAAATCCATCATGACTTCGATCAATGTCTGCGCGAGCAGCGTCCAGTCCCCTGATGAGTCCTCTTCAATGCATCGATGCAAGTACTGACGGAAGGATTCATATTTTTCGATCGGCGTCGCGTTAAAGACACAGTAGCGGCCATCGGATACCCGGACCGCTCGCGTATCGACCAGACCGGTTTCCTGCAACTTCCAAAACAGGGCGTCGATGTTCTGCAGGATAACCAAGTCTTGCAAACTAATTCCCCGCCTTCCCAAAATGCCGCGGACGCGGCCAGGCAGGTGATTCGTGGCCAGATGAGATTCACCGAAAACGACAACCAATGTTTGTGCCGGATCGGTTTGCATCAATCGAACGATGCGGCGAGCAACACCCAAATCGCGTCGGCCGATGCTTCTCATGTCATTGCGCGGATGACAGTCGACCCCATAGACGCGAATACCCAGTTCGCGCGCAGTTTCGAAAATTGCCTTGTAGCCGGTCCACTCGCATCCCCACTCTTCGTGGTAATGAATACGTTCGAGGAACTCCTGTTCGGAAATATTTCCGGACATCCAACGATCGAGAACGTCCTGACTGCGGGCAAATATCGGTTCCACCGCAAGCGAGACGTTAGCCTTGCGTTGAGCAATTCCCTTGAGTAATTCCACGACGTAGATTTGACTCTTCGCCAGGGCGTGATAATCACCGACCCAGATCAGATTCGCTTCGACGGCCGCTCGCAGGACTTCGTCAGGGTCGCAAACCGCCTCGAAAGCATTGAATTCATTCGTGAACTCGCGAATGTATTTCCTGCTGGGAGACGGGTGAATTTCCCCGATATCCGTCTGTATGCGTCGGACAGTCTCACGCTGGAGATGTGTGACCTGTCTAAGTCGTTGCTTTGAGTAGGTCATAGTGAGTTAGACTTACATCGCCGCCTGTTCGGGAGCTAACTCTTGATATTGCATAAGTTACGCATAACGCTCGAAATGATTAAATTCGAGCACACCCTGTTCGCACTTCCTTTTGCATTTATAGGGGCATTGTTGGCACGAAAGGGGATACCGACTGCGTGGCAAGCCGGATGGATCGTCGCTGCTATGGTCGGAGCACGGAGTGCGGCGATGGCCTTCAATCGGATAGCCGATTTTCAGTATGACAAATTGAACCCTCGGACCAGTGGGCGCGCCTTACCACGTGGAACCCTCTCGATGCAATTTGCCGTGGCGTTCACGATTGCAATGTCGGCGCTTTTTGTTTTTTCGGCGTGGCAGCTGAATTGGCTGTGCTTTTATTTGTCCTTGCCGACGCTGGCAATCCTACTTTTATATTCGTACACTAAGAGATTCACATCGCTCAGCCATATCGTGTTGGGTTTTGCGGTCGGCTGTGCTCCCCTTGCGGCGTGGTTGGCCATACGTGGCGAGTTTGCCTGGTCGCCGATTCTGTTGAGTGCGGCCGTGATGTTTTGGGTCGCTGGATTTGATTTGATCTACGCGCTGCAAGATGTCGATTTCGATCGAAAGACGAAGCTGTTTTCGTTGCCTTCGAAGTTTGGGATCGCTTCCGCGCTCCGAGTTTCGATGCTGTTTCACGCCCTAACGGTGCTCCTGCTGATGGGGACCGCGACGCTCGCAAATCTCGGATGGATCGCATACATCGGTATCGCGATCGTCGCTGGAATTCTGTATTGGGAACATCGGCTCGTAACACCGCACGATCTGAGCCGCGTTAACGTCGCATTCTTTAATCTGAACGGCTATATCAGCATCCTCTTACTCTTGACATTTGCGGGAGACATCTTAATCAAGTGAACAAGCTAGTTCTCATGTTGAGCCTTATCATTCCTCCAGAGAGGACACATTTTTATCAGCTCCCCACGGTCGATCATTGGAATCGGCTATACAAGGTGACCGCCTTCGACATCTTTATTCTCATTCCCTACCTCGCCATCTTGACCGTCCTCGCGATCTACGGAATCCACCGGTATCACCTCGTGTATTTGTACCTCAAACATAAAAACAAAATTGCTAAGCCCAAGTCGATTCTCGAGGTGAAGCCACGGGTGACCATTCAACTTCCGATTTATAACGAGCTTTATGTCGTTGAACGGCTTGTTGAGCACGTTTGTAAGATTCGGTATCCCCGCGAACTGCTCGAGATTCAGGTTCTGGATGATTCAACTGACGGCACGACCGAGATTGCCGCAGCGTGCGTGGACAGATATCGGCGCCTCGGCTTCGACATTCATTACATCCACCGTCAGAATCGCGACGGTTTCAAGGCGGGCGCGCTCGAGAATGGCCTGAA
>DATFXZ010000304.1:0-3240 GCA_035315305.1 Terriglobia bacterium
GACCGCGCTTCCATGATTCAGGCGATGACGGCGTGGCTGGCCTGGTCCGACGAGTTGTTCAGTGAATCTGCCGAGAACGCTTCCTGGGTCCGTGATCGACTGGAGTACTCATTTGCTGTTTCCGGCCCGACGACTTCCGGCGAGACGGTGCTGAGCGCGCCTGAGTATCTCGAAGGGCGTCTGGATTGGTTTTCGTTCGTCGTCAATCCAGCCGCGGAGTTGGGCGCGAGCGGAGAGGTCCCATCGACCACGTCGAACTTTCTGCCTGCTCCGGTAAGCTTCCGCGGTATGCCTTCTCCACGTTTGTGGGAGTTTGAAGACGGCAACGTCAATTTCGGGCGAGTGGAGGCAAACCCGCAGGACGTCGCCAGGCTGCTGCTGGTTGAGTTCGGTTTGATCTACGGCAACGACTGGTTCGTTGTTCCGGTGGAAGTCGATGCCGGATCGCTGTGCCGCATCGGAGCTCTCGTGGTTGCTAATACATTCGGCGAACGCATGTTGATCTCTTCGGCATCGGAAGTCGATGGTCCGAACTCGCCATGGCGGATGTTCGAGCTATCGCCGGATCCGCAATCGGCGAATGCGCAGGGAGCCATCGCGAAAACTCAAGGTCTTTTCTTTTTACCTCCGGTCGTTCGATCGAGTCTCGAAGCGGCTCCTACTGAAGAAGTGCTTCTGTTGCGAGACGAAATGGCGAATCTGGCTTGGGCGGTGGAGCGAGTGGTAGAGAGTCCTTCGAACAGAGTGTTGGATCGATTCGAGGCATTCCAGGAGCAAAAGCGCCGGCAGCAACGCGACGGCGCACCGCCTTCGGACGGTGGAGTCGCGTCTGGTGCAACATTGACGTATCGCCTCGGCACGAGCGTTCCCAATTACTGGTTCCCGCTGTTACCGGTGCAAGTGGGATCTGTGTTCCGATTGAAACGAGGTTCGCTCCCGCGAATGGATTCGGGAGGAACTGACGATAACCGCGAACCTCAAGGCCTGATTCTCGATCCCGGCAGCGACCTCTTGCTGCACGACGAAGAAGTACCACGTGAAGGGGCCCGGGTTACGCGAAGTTATCAATACGCCCGCTGGATCGACGGAACAACGCACCTATGGATGGGAAGACGCAAAGAGCCCGGACGAGGTGAAGGATCCAGCGGCCTCCGCTTCGACGTTGCGGAATAGTCTGTGCTTACTCAGCGTTTGCGTCTTCGGTTATATTGAGTACAACCTACGTTCGAGATAAAAGACATCCTTACTTAAATATCGTTCAAAGAGCCGACGCGAAGCCGCGCGATTTCCGAGAGCCAATTCTGCGCGGGCTTCGATAAGGTTGGTTCGCGGATCTGAAAGGCTAGCTCCCGACAACCTGGCTTCGTGGCAATGCCGTACGGCTTGCGCGTAGGTTTCCCGCGTCAAGTCGATCTCAGCCAACTCGAGTAAGGCAGAACGCGCCGAAGCTCGCTCATCAACAGGAAAATCTGCGGCACGGTACTCGTTCAACCATTTTTCCAACACTTCGTAAGCCTCATCCTTTCGTTCGGTTTGACAGAGGGAGAGACCCAATTCTAAGAGGAGGTTACGATGTTGTGCATCCCCGTGTGCCGAATCGTTCTTGGCGCCCCGTTTCTTCTCCTTACTCGCTTTTTCGAGTTCCTTCAAACGATCGCGCAATTCCCGGCACTGTCCCTCCACAGCTTTGGCATACAACTCCTCCCATGTTTCTCGAGCACTGTCAGAAGGAGGACCTGCAACATTTAATATACGGAGCGCTTTCTCACAGTGACCGGCCTGGATCAGTGCAGTCACTTTTCTGAACAGCCGTTTTGTGCGTATCGTTCGGAGACTGAGCAGTATTTTCCGCAACGACGCACGGAAAGGAAGAGATGACATAGGAGTCGTCTCGACACCATCTTGCTTCTCCGGCAATGATTTTGCTTCCAGCCGAACGGCGACGCGCGATTGAACATCAATCGGCATTTCGCGAATGTTTTTTTTCAGTTGGCGAATCGCAGTTTCATCACCGAGATCCCATTTCGCGAGTTGCTCGTAACCGGCAACGGCTGTGTTTCCAGGTTGCAAGGCCAAGGCACGACGAAGACTCTGGAGAGCGTCTTGAGGCTTGCCGGAATCCAACAGGATTGCTGCGCGATACATCGGAAACACAAAATTTGAGGGATCTATTTGTTCGGCTCTGTCGCAGGAAACAAGTGCTTCGTCGAATCGTGATAACTCCGCCAGTGCGAGAGCACGATACACGTACAAGTGCGGATACTCTGGATCGCTGCGAATTGCGTCGTCGAAGCTCTGTACGGCTTCATCAAATTGGGATTCCGCGGCAAACCGCTCTGCCCTGGAGAACAAACGGTCGGTTTTGTCCCAAATCCAATGCCGCTTCACGACGCGAGTATAAATTCGCACGCCGCAATCTTCAATTGCATCGGCAATGCCAGTGCGATCGACAGTTGGAGCTTGGAAGATAGGCCTGCCATCTGAACGGATAGCCGGAATAGCTTTCCAGAGAAATCTGCAAGCGGCAATCAGCCTGTGGAACTTATTGTTTCTGTGGACTTGGTCCGAAGTCCTCAGCCTTTAAACACTACGGAAGAGCGCTTGCTTCCATTCGATGTCTGCAAAAATGAGTAACCATTACCTGTAACTGTTAGTCGCGATGCCGTAAGCCGACAAATGAAATCCGCTTTCGGCCAGAGGGCCGTGTATAATGCCTGCGGCTCGCAGCCAAATAACTGAAGAATCTATGAGTCCCCCACAAGGTGCCGGGATAACGTGTCAAAGGTGTGGCCAGACCAATCCGGGCGGTGCCTTAGCGTGTCTGAGATGTACTGAACCTCTCGTTGATTCCGCGTCCCTGCCCACTGTCCTGCAAACCCCGGCCGTTCATGCATCGTCCTTTAAGATTGGAGACATAATTGGCGGAAACCGCTACGAGATCCTAGGAATGCTTGGCCGTGGTGGAATGGGAGCAGTTTACAAGGCTCGCGACCTTGAACTCGACCGTCTTGTCGCTATCAAGATCATAAAACCCGAACTCGCTAACTCTGCAGATATCCTGAAGCGTTTCAAACAAGAACTTCTTCTTGCTCGCCAGGTCACCCATAAGAATGTCGTCCGCATCTTTGATTTAGGCGAAGAGCACGGAACGAAGTTCATTACGATGGAGTATATCGAAGGCGTCGATCTGAAGACGCAGATACTCCAACGCGGGAAGTTTTCAGCACCCGAAGCAATAGC
>DATFXZ010000305.1:0-8154 GCA_035315305.1 Terriglobia bacterium
GACAGTCGAGATCTCGCTCTCCGACGGTAGGCTGTACGGAGACATGGATGGAAGAGGGAAGGAGCCCCTTGTCGCGCAGTCCCAAACGTTGTTTTCCGGATTGTATGGTCTGGGTGTCGAATTTTTTACGGACTCGCAAGGCGCGCCGACGCATCTTTTTGTGAAACATGTGTCCGGCGATTACAAGTTTGCGCCTCGCCGTTAGATAACGTTTGATTTCGTTGGTATCCTTTTGAAATCTCGACCCGTTAGACCCGATTAGAACCAATCAGGGATGTCTAATGCTTTTGATACCCTGGCCCTTGGGTAATACAACAGCCGACTGTGGTTGCAAGAGGTAATTACTCCCATTTCAATAAGCTAGACGTTGACGGCCGCTATCTGTCATGTTAGGGTACCCGGCAAGCGGCTCCGCCCGGAATCGGCATTCCGAGCGGAGCCTAACCATCAACCCTTGTCACTTTGAATCGAGGAATTGAGGTATACCAAAGCGTACTACCAAGAAGAATCTGACAGCAACCGAATGTTATACCGATCCGCCAATGCGGAAGGCGAAGAAGCCGACGATCAACTTCATGCCGCTGACGAGCCCGGAGGAGGGGGATGGGGCAACGGTCAGTTAATCCTAGCGTCTAACCAATAACCCGCGATTGGAGGACGACAATGAAGAAGCAAAATCCGAAGTACATACAAAAGAGTGATAGTGCCGTAGTGATGAGGTTTGGCCGCTCATATTTTGAAATTGAGGGCCTTCAAGAATTGGGTATGCATGGCGCGGTTTCATTCGAGGTGCAAGAAGATGGCCTTTACCGATTCCGCGATAAGAACGGCAGGACATCGCGGGCAGTTCGGCCGACTATCATCCGCGATTACTCGTTAGATTAATCCAGCGTGATAGAGGAATGGCGGGATAAAAAGCGTTGCTCCTATCGACAGAAGATGTGTGTGGCTGGTGTGTGTCAAACAAGTTCTGGATGCGTTTGATGAGAATTGAGAATCAGTAAGTTAAGTCGGCTCAATACCTTCAATAGTACAATCCCCGCCGCCTCTCAAAAATCATAAGTGCTAAGACGTTCACTCTCTCGATGGAATCATCCCTACCGCGAGAATCGCTGAAGCGAACGAGGCTACTGCACCAAATACAATCGCAGCTTCAATCGAGTGAGAAGCCATGGCTCCGGCAAGCCCCGAACCGATCGGAGTGCCGGCATAGTTGAAAGCCATCGACACAGCGAATGCGCGTCCCGTCCAGCTCGGATCCGTACGGCGTTGTCGTAACGTGAACAGAGCGATGTCGATCGGTCCATTTAGAAAGCCGGTAATTGCCATCACGAGCAAGACCAGGAGGAAGCGCACTGGCCACAACAAAACTGCGATAGTAATTCCGGTCATGGCCATTGGGAGAGCGAGCATTAATCGTTCACGATCGCGAGTATCCATTCTTCCGAAAACAACGGCCGACATCACTCCTGTCACACCCTGAATTGCGATAGCCGCGCCGGCTAACGTCTCATCCAGATGCAAACGCTGCAGGACGAGCAGAGGAACGACTATGGTCAAGGTACCGTTCGCGAGATTCAGCACGGAAATCGAAAAACCGAGGCCGCGCAAAGTGCGGTGATGCCAAGTGTAAACAAGACCCTGCCAAGCATTCGTTAGCAGTCGTCCGGTCGAAACAGTTTTCCCGATCGGTTCCGGAGCGCGCGCAATGACAATTGTTGCGACGCCGTAACTGAGACCAATCGCAATAAACGTGAGCGGGCCGCCCAATACCGCGACAAGTCCTCCGGCGAGCGACGGACCGACGATGGTCGCAACAACGTAACCGGTTGAATCCATCGCGTTGACGCGCTCCCAAAGGTGTCTTGGAACAATTATCGGAAAAAGACTCCGAACGCCGGTTGCCGATAGGGGCGCCGTCAATGATGCGATTGTCACAATCACAACCAGCAGCCATCCCGGAAGAGTTCCGAACAGCGCTGACACCCCGATGGCGCTTAGACACACCATCGCAATGAAGTAATCGAGAGCTACGAGCCTCGTTCGCCCGTGGCGATCCAGCAGCGCGCCGGCAATCGGGCTTAGCAACAGGCCCGGAAAAATGCTGAAGAAGGTTGCAACACCCGACAAGGCTACAGAGTTGTAAGCCTTCAGCGTGAATAGAACGATGGTCACGCCTACCATCGACTGTGCAATTCGCGCAATCTGCATCCCCAGAACTAGTCGTCCGAGGTATGGCACCGCGAGCAGCGCGCGATAAGACCTGTCTTCGTGGGTAACCTGAGTCATCAGACATCAATATACAGGTTTGATTGAAGCGGATTCACCGCGGAGCGGTGGTAGGAACTTAACCAGGGGTACGCGTTTTTTGCGTACCCCTGGACTACATCCGACCTCCAGAACCGCACCCCAGAGGGGTGTGAGGATTCCTAGCACCACATCCGGGGTGCGAATCTTGATCCGTATTCGTTCCAGGGGTACGCAAAAAAAACGCGTACCGCTGGCTATTATCCCAACACGCCTCCGGCGTGTGCTAAAGCGTTATTCCCCTCGGTTGCATCACCGCAACGAGGGGAATCGCGCCTTGATGAAGTTCGTTCAGACGTTCTGGCCCGCCAGGACAGATTATTGGTCCACTGCCGGAAGTGACGCCGGGTCAGCTGTATTGATGCACGTTGGGTGACCGAACCCCCCTGCGCTCTTTCCGGTGCCGCCCTGTGAATTCTCCTTGATGTCATAGACGATGTTGTCTGGGCGATCTGTATCTCCAGATACACCGCCGACTGCTTTCAAGTGGTTCAACCCTAAAATCGTCCGCACTCGCCAAGCAATCATGTGATCCGCGCAGGACGTGTCGCCGCTCACTCCGAGACCGCCGGCGAGATGTTTCCCCGGCGCGTAGAGCGCCAGTCCGCCGCCGAAGACGTTTACGCCCCCAATCTTCGTGCCGACCATCGGGTCACTCACTGTACCGTAAGAAGCTGAGCTGCCGCCGTACGCGGAAGATGTATCGACCGGATTGCTTTCCTGCAAACCAAAAAGACTGCCGCCTGGCTGAACCGCGGAATACAGGTTGGCCGTCGATAACGCGAGTCCATTCGGCATGCCGGAACTGTTGCTGACCGAAGAGCCGTCCAGACTGAATAGATTTGCTGTATTCGCTTTTTGAGCGGAAATGACGCGGCTGCCAAGCCATTGCGATCCGCTCGTGTTGCCCGAGAATGCAACGGCACAAACCGTTCCGTCACGGGCCACAATCGTTGCCCACATATTTAGATTTAATCCACTCGCCTCATCAACAACAGCATGAGCAAGAGCGGTTTTGAGCGCACCGTTTGTGGGCAGGTTTGCACAATTATTACTGACGGCTTGCGCGGATGCTGTTGTCGGCGCCATTGCCGTACCTAAGGCTAGAGCAACGATCAACGTCAAGAATTTTCCAAAACCAAACCTTTCTGTCATTTCATTTCTCCTCATTGAAAACTGCCCGACGCAGGTTCATCCTCCTTGCTCGAGCGAGTGATTTTCGCGTTTCAATGGGTAGTGGCAGGAATGCTCAAAACGTCACGCAAATATTTTTTCACCGGAATCTGCGCTTGCCTTTTCATTCTGGGGCTCTGGGCTTTCTGGTGGGAACCCTCGCGATTGATAGTGGTGCATAAAACGATCCCCATTCATCCGTGGTATCCGGAACATGCTGGTCTCAAAGTCGCCGTGATGGCCGATCTGCACGTAGGTGCGCCATATCTTGACCTTCGCAAGCTCAAACAGGTCGTCGCTGCGACCAATGCCGAGAAACCGGACCTCGTCGTCATCCTTGGTGACTTTGTCATTCAGGGGGTAATCGGAGGGAGTTTTGTCAATCCGGAGCCGATTGCAGATGAACTCGCTGGATTACAGGCACCTCTCGGAGTGGTCGCCGTGCTGGGTAATCATGACTGGTGGTACGACGGAAATCGTGTTAGGCACGCGATAGAGTCGCACGGCATCCGGGTTCTCGACAACGAGAGCATACGGCTGACACACCACGGAAGAAGTTTCTGGCTATGTGGGCTGGCGGACCTTTGGACGCGAGGGAACCGAATGGGCCCAACGCTAGCCAAGATTGTAGATGGTGAACCAGTAGTCGTCCTGATGCATAACCCAGACATCTTTCCAGAAATTCCAGAACGCATCAGCCTGACCCTCGCCGGGCATACTCATGGCGGCCAAGTGAATTTCCCTATATTGGGCAGACCCATCGTGCCATCGAAGTTTGGCCGGCGCTACGCCTACGGCTTAGTTGAAGAGAACGGTAAGAAGCTATATGTAACGGGGGGAATCGGCACCAGCATCTTGCCCGTGCGTTTCAGAGTTGCGCCCGAAATCGTTATCTTGAATCTCGTAACTGAAGCGGACCGTTAAATCCGCTGGCCCCAATTCGAGGTGGCGGCTGAGCGACCCCCTGCCGCCTTCGGCGGCTCTCCCCCTCACGGAGGGGGAGAATAAATCTAATCTCCCCCTCGTGAGGGGGTCGCTCACGCGTCGTCTTCGAACCTGTGTTTTTGTTCTTTGGGCGGAATTTGTCCACTATGGCATCATCCGCCAATGCAATCGCGACAATGTCTGGATTGCGCAAAAATTGTGTCTGCCGCGACAACATTTATTGTCAACGGCCGCGTGCTTTGCACGCCGTGCGCGGACAAGAAGGTAGTCGAGATCCAAAACGCGAAAGGTACGCTCGAGGTCCTGCGCGGCAATGATCCCACCATTTGCTTCAAATGTGCGGCCGACTTCGGTTCCACAGAACTGCCGTTAGTGGCTGGCATGCATGCCTGTGAGAACTGCCGGAACCAGATGCTCAATTTCGAGTATCCAGCATGGTTACAAATCGCATTTGCGGTGCTGCTCTTGTTGCTGGGTATAGCACTTGTTCATGGCCGATCCTATTTCGCTGCCGGCCGCTCCTATTACAAAGCGAAGAAGCTTCTCGAGAGCGGACATCCGAAGGAAGCCGTACCCCATTTCCAGAAAGCTTTGGAATCGGGGACCACCTCAGCGGATGTGCTGCAGAATACAGCGTTGGCGTACCTGCGGGCCGGGATGCCGGAAGAAGCCTATAAGGTTGTCGAAGGGCGCACATTTGAGAAGAATGAACTCTTCCATTCCGTAGAGGCGGAGTTCAACCGCTTCGTGCAAGCCTCGGAGAAGGCAAACAGTGCGGCCCAGCTGTACAAAGACAAGAAATATCGCGAGGCAGCGAAGACCATGCACGAAGCTGCCACCGCGTATCCAGAGTTGCTTTCCTTCGCTGACTCGGCCGACAGATTGGATTACACCGTTCTATTTGATGCACGTGACTACGACGGTCTCGTAGCCTTATCGGAAAAGTTGTGGGCACATAACCACAGCTACGAGTCGGCTGCCGCACTTGCGGGCGCGTACGCCTGCCGATATGCGGTCAGTGGAGACGATGAGATTAGACGGAAGGCCACGAACATGATGGATAGTGCCCGATCCCTGGTCCAATCCAAGGACGATCAGGACGACCTCTCGGAATGGCAGCCGCGCTTCGATCATCGCATCCAAACGCGGAAGATTCTCACGAGGGACCAGTATTACGCCCGGTTCCCTCAAGACCCTGTGAAGGAGAGTAAAAACTAATGTTCTTCCTGCCGGGCTTCGTGATCTCCATGTTGACGTTCCCAGGTGTCATCGTACATGAAGCTGCCCACGCGTTCTTCTGCCGGATGTTCAAGGCGCCGATCCTTGAAGTGAAGTACTTCCAATTCCGCAATCCAGCCGGTTATGTGATTCATGGCGATCCGGAGAATTTCAAAGGACATTTTTTCATCACAATGGGACCGTTCATCATAAACTCTGCGCTCTGCGTGCTGTTTTGTTCTGCGGCCTTCCTGCCTGTATGGGTCCTGAATATCAAAGATCCGCTATCCTGGTTTTTTTATTGGCTTGGACTTTCAATTGGAATGCACGCGTTCCCATCGACGCAGGATCTCAAGGTCCTGTGGAGAAATGCTCCACGACAGGCCAAAGCGCTCGACCCTTGGGCTCTGCTCAGCTTGCCGTTAATCGTTATTTTGTATCCCTTGAATTTTTTGCGCGTAATCTGGGCCGACCTCGGATACGGAATCGCAATCGGAGTGCTGGGCCCAATCGCGATCTTCGAATTTCTGGCTTGAACTCGAGGACTTGCTATGAAACTCGTATGCTGGCCGTCAACAGCGTGCCTTGATTGTTCGATCTAATTTCAAGCTGTCCGCCGATCTTCCTGAGACGCTCCTGCATTCCGAGAATTCCGATTCCGCCTTTGCCCGCGCCGTCCGAGACAGCCGCAACGGCGGGTGCGGTCATCCCCGCGCCAAAATCTTCGACCTCCAAGACGACTTCATCTGCTTGTCTGTGCAGACGAACTACGGCGTTGAGACTTCCGGAATGGCGGAGGATATTCGCGAGTCCTTCCTGGGCGACACGAAAGAGATGAGTCTCTACTTGCAGCGGCAATCGTCCCATGTCCACGTCTGTTTCCAATTCAACGTGGATGCGGCTCTGCTTCATGAAGTCGTCGACATACCGGCGCAAACAAGCGGCAAGACCGAGCTCATCGAGCACCGGCGGGTGCAGAAGGTGCGAGAGAGTGAGGATCTGTTCCAGACTCTGCTCACACAACGTGTGGCACTGCGCGAGTAGCAGTTTGTCAGCGGAAGGCGATGTTGTCCTCTGCTGCAAGATCGCGAGATGGATCGCAATGGCAGTAACGTTCTGGGCAGTCACTTCATGAAGTTGGTTTGCGATCCACCGCCGCTCGTCATCCTGTTGCTCAAGAACGTCAGCGGAGAGCCGCTGCAACTGCTGAGACACGGAAGTTTCTCTGAAATTGGAACGCTCAATCCTCTCCCATTCACCAGCGATTCGCGCGAGAGCGACATGATGATTACGAATAACTTCCAGTACCGTATCCGCCGTGCAGTGGTCCACCCGATACGTGCAAAGGCCGATCATTCGATGTTGCGGAAACACTCGATTCACTTCGGCTTCATAAGCCATGAAGTCCGGCCAGGTTCGTTTTTCCACCCACGCTGTATCACCAGAAACGCGAAGCCCTTTGTAACCGGCGTCCAGCGATTGCTTTTCCTTTTCCACCCATTGCCCGAATACTCGGTCGGCATCAAAGTAGCCGCCACGCAGGTACCAGTCACGGTAATCCCAAATCTCAATCTGTCCCAACTCGAGATAGCGGTCCAAATCCGGCGCTGCCTTCGTCAATCCGATCCTGGCTGCTTCCGCACCCGCCGGATTAGACGTTACCCAAAGGCAAAACTCGTCCTGTTGCAGTCCCGCAGAGAAGTACGGTACAAGCGTCTCTGCGAGCTCCTCGTCGGTATTGTGGAACTCACATAAGTGAGTGCCGCATTGAAGGCCGCTCATGTACTCGGTCCCGCTCGGCTGGTCGTGAGTCACGACATTTCTCCTCAAGGCTGTCTTGTTTTATTTACGGTCGGGTCGATTGCGTGCGCTCAGTACGGTTGGTCTGCACAGATCCAAAAACAGTAAAGCTAACGCCCGGCCTTTTCTTGTTCAGGGAATTTCAGACGGAACAAACATTCTAGAAAAACGGCATGGCGCAGTGCAAGTGAAGTCCGCCGATCCATAGTCCGATTGCCGTCACTTCTCCGATGGATTTTTCTTGCCCGACACTAACTTCTCCAGCGCCGATGTCAGACGCTTCGCACGCGTGTCGCTTTTCTTCGCTTCGATAACCCACGTTACGTATTCCCGCTTGTTTGTAAACGAAAGCCCATCAAAGAATGCTTTAGCTTCGGGATGTTTCGAGAGAACTGCGGCAAGATCTCTTGGCTCGTGGATGACGCGATTGATGCGATCTACGACCAAAGTACCATCGGAATCTCGGAGCTCCTCAGCCGCTCTTTCTTTTCGCTCGTTTTCGAGCTTCGGCGCAAACTTGAAGCGTACGCCCGTCCATGTGTCGTCAATTGATGCAGAGGCGACGGGCTGCCATGGAGAACCCTCATGAACCGTCCAGCCGCCACTGGACATTCCGGCAAGATCCGACGGCATGCCGGAACTCTTCTTGGGGTAGGCCACCCAAAAAACAGCATCGTTTTTCAGTGCGGGAATAATCCGCTTCCACTCCGG
>DATFXZ010000306.1:0-5280 GCA_035315305.1 Terriglobia bacterium
AAGATCCGCTGTCTGAGGCTCTCATCCAAGGGAATCTCAAGGAGATGTCAAAGGTTGAGGTTTACATGGACGGAGGGCAACTCTGGTATCGTCCAGTGGATCGGGATCGCGAAGAGGTCGGCGTCCCGCTTTCCATGTAAGTAGCCACAAAGCAATTCTGGGACGGTTGCGTAGTTACCTAAATTCTTCAACGATTTTCGAATGAATTTAGGTAACTACGCAACCGTCCCAGAATTGCTTTGTGGCTATCACCATTCCCGTTAAAGGAAGTCTAAATCCCTCCATTTGTGTAGTAAAATCCCGCGATTGGAGGAGTAATAATGGTCCTTACAGTGTTGCTGGCTCTGTTTTTTGGTGTGGTTGAGCCACAGACGCTGCAGACTTTCGATCCGAACCGGGTCGAAGATGTTCGAGTCAGTAACAACCGCCGAGTTCCCCAAGACACTATTAAATACCAACTTCAGACCAAGGCAGGCGATCGCCTTAATATGGATGTGATCCGAGCCGACGTGAAGCGGTTGTACGCTCAGGGACACTTCGATGATATTCGCGTCGAGGAAGAGGACGGTAAAACGGGCAAGATCATCATTTTCTGGGTGAAAGAAAAGAAAACGATCCGAAGCGTCAAGTATGAGGGCCTGAATTCGATCACGAACTCCGAGGTATTAGAAAAGCTGCGAGACAAAAAGGCGACCATCTCGCAAGAATCCACTTACGATCCCAGCAAGATCAAGAAGGCGGAAACCATCATCAAGATGATGCTCGCTGAGAAGGGGCACCAGGATGCCACCATCGAAGCGACTACTGAAGACATTCCACCTAATTCCGTCGCAGTGACCTTCAAAGTAACTGAGGGACCCAAGGTCCGCATCGAAAAGATAAACATCGCAGGTAATAAGGTCTTTTCAGATGGCCAAATTAAGAAGTCCATGAAGCTGATCAAAGAAACCAGTCCCATAACTGTCTTTAACAGCAAGGACACCTACTTTGATCTGAAGCTTGCGGACGATCTGACCCGTATTCGAATGCTTTATGCCGAGCACGGCTATGTTCGTGCCAATGTTCTCGATCCGATCGTTGAGACCAAACCGCATCAGGTCATGCGCACGCTGCCGTTTATTCGAGCGCCGTTTCCGTTTGGCATACCGCTTCCTTTTTGGAAAAAGAAGGTCGATCGCTATTTCATCACCATCAACATCGAGGAGAACGATCAGTACCGCGTCGGTGAAGTGAAGGTTACCGGGAACAAGCGATTCAATGAACTTGTGATTCGGGCCATTTTGGGATTGGTGCCGGGTGAGATTTTTAATGAGGAGCGCCTTCGGAAGAGTTTCGACAATCTGAAAAAGCTTTATGGTTCGCAAGGCTACATCAACTTCACCGCAGTGCCGTTGCAGGATTTCGACGAGTCCAAAAAGATCGTAAATCTGACCATCAATGTGGACGAAGATCGGCAGTTTTTCGTCAATCGGATCGCATTCTCCGGCAACACCACGACACGGGACAAAGTGATTCGCCGTGAAATCATGGTTGAGGAGGGTCAGGTCTTCAACTCATCAGTGTGGGACATGAGTCTTCAGCGGCTGAACCAATTAGGCTACTTCGAAGAAATCAAAACGGAAGACGCGGAAGTTAAGCCGAGCACTACGGAACCTCAGGTCGACATCAACCTGAAGGTCAAAGAAAAAGGCCGCAACTCAATCGGTTTTAATGGCGGCGTTAGTGGAATCGGCGGCAGCTTTATGGGCCTGAGCTACGAAACCAATAACTTCCTCGGTTTCGGCGAAACGCTGGCCGTCACTCTTCAGGGCGGAACCCGCCAATCGCAGTATCAATTCAGCTTTACCGAGCCGTACTTGTTCGATCGGCCGCTCACGACAGGCTTCACGGTCTTCAAGACGAGTTTTCGATATGACCAGGCACGTGAACTCTTCGGAATCGATCCGTCCAAACTTCCTTCCGGACTCGGTTTTGAGAATCGTCTCAATTTCGAACAGAAGGGGTCCGGCTTCAATCTTTTCGGAAGCTATCCTTTCAGGATTTGGAACCGATTTGGTTTAAATTTCGGTATCAACCATTCGCAGACGAGCGAAATCAATGCGGCGACGAAAGACTATTTCAGCGCGGTCAAGACGCAGCAGGAACAGTCGTTCCTTTCGACGGCGGGGGGCGGGGCCTTTTCCGATTTCCACGCACACACGTTGATTCCCAGCTTTTCCCGCAATCGCACAAATGGTCCGGCGATCAGTCCCACAAGCGGATACAGTTTATCGACCACATTTGAATACACTGGCGGTCCCCTCGGCGGCACCGTGAACTATCTCCGGCCGACACTGGACTACCGGATGTTCCATCCGATGAACAAGGGGCGCAATACGCTTGCTGTTCGGTTCCTCAGCTCATTTGTTACTGGTTTCCGCGGGACGGCTGTTCCGTACTACCAACGGTTTTTCCTGGGTGGTGACTTCGATATCCGCGGATTTGACTTCCGCCAGATCGGGCCGATTGCTCACGTCGTACGTACCATTAATGCTGTCGATCCTGAGACCGGAAACCTTGTAAGTCGCCCATTCGACGATGTGGTTTACGTCGGCGGTGATACTCAGGGCGTGATGAATGTGGAATACCGTATTCCAATTATCGGCCGTGTGTTTACTATGGCTCCGTTTTTCGACATCGGAAACGCATGGGTGGCAAGGAAGAATCAGCTGACGCGGCAAGTTGTTAACAGTGAAGGCGTGCTGACGACCGAGCAGGTGGTATTCCTGCCTGGCACTAATTCCGGCTTCAGGACGAGCACAGGCGTCGAGCTTCAAGTGATGATGCCTGTAATTAATGCGCCGTTTCGGTTGATCTTCGCATTCAATCCGAATCGCATTCACAGCCAGTTCTATGGCTCAGCAACCGGTCTGCCTTTCCGAATCGATGAAAAGGCGCATGATTTCAAATTTACAGTTGGAAGAACTTTCTAAGACGAGGGTGAGATGAGAAAACTCAGTTTAATTGTTTTGATCGGTCTGCTACTGCCTGCTGCGGTATTTGCGCAGGCGCCGGCGGCGGGAGCCGCGGCAGCAGCGCCAGGAGCGGGTCGCGTTGCCGTGGTCGATTTCCAGAGAGCCGTTACGGAGAACGCTGAAGGCAAAAAAGCTCAAGAGAAGTTCATGGCAGAACTCAATAAACGGCAAAAGGATTTTGAAGAAAAGCAAAAGACAATGACTGATGCGCAAACGAAGCTTCAAAACGGGGACAAGGCGCTGAGTGATGATGCGAAGGCCACCCTGGGGAAGCAAATCGAGAAGTTGAACACCGAACTTTCACGCATGAACGATGATGCGCAGAAGGACCTCGGTGATCTTCAGCAGCAGTTGTTCCGGCCGATCGCCGAGAAAGCGCAGGACGTCGTTAAATCGTATTCAGAGGAAAACGGATTCGCTGTCGTCTTTGACATCAGCCAAGGCAACAGCATTATTTACCGTCAGGACGTTGCAGATATCACTACGGAAATCATCCGGCGCGTGGACGCTACTCCAGGAAAACCGGCAGCTGCTCCCGCTGCGACTGCGCCAAAGGCGCCCGAGCCAAAGCCGGCCGAGCCTGCCAAGAAGTAGTGAACGAACTCCGAATCGCCGAGATCATGCGGATTCTTCCGCATCGATATCCGTTTCTCCTGGTCGATCGTGTTCTCGAGGTCGATCCGGACAAACGGCTCATTGCGCTCAAGAACGTCAGCATCAACGAATCGTTCTTTAATGGTCATTTCCCAGGCGCTCCAGTCATGCCGGGCGTCCTGACGATCGAGTCCATGGCGCAGGCGGGGGCAATTCTGGGTCTGCTCGCGAACAATGCTGACCTTACGAAAACGTTGGTTTATTTCATGGGAATCGATGAAGCAAAGTTCCGCCGGCCAATCGTTCCGGGCGATCAAATGCGGATTGTCGTCGAAGTGATTCGCCGCAAAGCGATCGTCTGGAAAATGAAGGGTGAGGTTTATGTCGGTTCCGAGCTTGCCGCGGAAGCGATTCTGCTTTCTTCGATAGGTCAGCAGCCGTGATTCATTCGACCGCCGTTGTAAGTCCAGAGGCTGAAATCGGTGACGATGTAACCGTTGGGCCGTATTGTCGGATCGGTCCGAGAGTCAAGATCGGGAAGCGCTGCCGTTTCGAATCGCATATTGTTGTAGAAGGGCCAACACAGATTGGCGACGACAATCACTTTTACCCCTTCGGGACGATCGGTCTTCAACCGCAGGATCTGAAATTCAAGGGCGAGGAGACCTTTCTCACGGTCGGCAATCACAATGTGTTCCGCGAATACGTGAACGTTCATCGGGGTACAAAGGGTGGCGGCGGTCACACACGAATCGGGAATCATAATTATCTAATGGCATACGCCCACGTCGGCCATGACAGCATGTTGGGAAATCACATCATCCTCGCCAATGCGGCGACTCTCGCAGGCCATGTCATTATCGAAGACCATGCGACAGTGGGGGCTTTTTCCGGCGTACATCAGTTCTGCCGCGTGGGGACGCATGGATATGTCGGCGGCTATAGTGTCGTCACAAAAGACGTGTTGCCGTACTCAAAAACAGTCAGCGAGCGCGACACGCACGCTTACGGGCCCAACATTCTAGGCCTCGAGCGAAAAGGTTTCTCGTCAGATCAGATCCGCAACATCAAGGCAGCTTTCCGTTTGCTCCTTCAATCGAAGCTCAACACCACGCAAGCTGTCGAGGCGATCAAAGCCAAGCTGAAGTCTCCAGAAGTTCAGGTCATCGTAGATTTCATAGAGACGACGGATCGTGGCGTCATCAAGTAGATACGGTCTCATTGCAGGGAACGGAAAATTCCCATTTCTCGTGCTGGAAGCCGCGCGGAGTCAGGGAATTGAAATGGTGGTCGCGGCAATCAAAGAAGAAACGTTTCCGGAAATCGAGCATCATGCCCAGCGAGTACACTGGATGTCGCTCGGCCAGCTGGGCAAGCTGATCAAGACCTTCAAATCGGAAGGCGTGAGCCACGCCATCATGGCTGGTCAAGTGAAGCACAAGCAGATTTTCAGTTCGATCGTTCCGGACCTCAAAATGATCCAACTGCTGGCCAGCCTTGCGACGAAGAATACCGATTCGCTGATTGGTGGCGTGGCAAAGATGCTAGAGAACGAAGGCATTCATCTGATCGACTCGACGTCGTTTCTTCGCCCGTTGCTGCCGGAGCCGGGCGTTCTCACGCGCCGTGCCCCGACAGAGGATGAAAAACGCGATCTTGATTATGGATACAA
>DATFXZ010000307.1:0-8551 GCA_035315305.1 Terriglobia bacterium
TACGGTACCGACCCCATCGACAGTCTCCAGCACTCGTTTGATCTGTTTGTCGGCAATTTCAGTCGTTTCGCGAATGTTCTTGTCGCCGGCGACAGCGATTGTCATCACGGGATCGGCATCGGGGTCTGCCTTCTGTATGACGGGCGGAAGGATGTTTGGCGGAAGATTTCGAAGCGCTCCGGCCACTTTTTCGCGGACGTCCTGGGCGGCGCCTTCGAGATCTCTTTCGAGAACGAACGTGCAGGTGATGCGGCCCGATCCTTCTGAAGTTTGCGAACTGAGTTCGTCCAGACCGCTGATCGTGTTCACTGCTTCTTCGAGCGGCAGGATAACCTGAGTCGCGATTTCTTCCGGAGTCGCCCCCGGCAATGAAACGTTAATAGTGACGTTGGCGGGATCGGCCTTAGGAAATAGATCGACTCCAAGATCGCGAAATGAAAACAATCCCAGCACGACCAGAAAACTGATCAGCATCAACGCGAAAACGGGTCGCCTGACGGAAAGTTAGCTGATGGTCATGTTGTCCTACTGAACGATTTGAATTCTAGCGCTGTCTCTCAGTACCTGACCCTTCACTGGAACAGCGATCATATCGCCGGTCCTGATTCCTGAGACAATCTCGGCGTCCTCGCCTGCAAGTTCGCCGATCTTCACTTCTGTCTCTTTGAGAACATCGCCTTGAATCAAGCAAACTTTATAAACGCCGTATGAATATTGCAGGGCATCTCGAGGAACGGCCAGGACTTGGTCGACTTTTCCGGATGGTATCCGCGCCTTCACAAAGAAGCCGGGTTTCAACAAGCCTTCCGAATTGTCGAGCAAGGCCTCTACTTCGAACGTACGGCTTTGAGGGTCGACAACAGGATTCGTACGCGTCAACTTTCCTGAAAATGTTTTGTCCGCGTAGGCTTCGACCGAAACGTGGATCCCTTCTCCTGCACGAATCCATCCGGCCATCATTTCAGGAATCTTGAGCCGAACTCGCAAAGGATCCATGCTGACGATGATCATGACGGGTGTCTGAACTTTGAGATATTGCCCCGGAGCCACGACACGTTCTTTGACCTGACCTTTGAACGGTGCGCGAATGACGGCATCGCGCAATTTCTTTTCGGCAAGTTCGACGGCTGCTCGGTACTGCGGAAGCTGTGCTCTCAAGTTCTGTACCGACTGCACGGCGAGGTCATAGGCCGCGGTCGCCGCATGAAGACGAGCTTCCGTTTGGTCGAAGTCCTGCCTCGGGAGTAGCTGTTTTTCGAGCAGCATTTGGGATCGCTTATAAATTTCTTGCGCTTCTTTGAGATCCGCGGCCGCTTTCTTCACTTCAGCCGCATCGATGACGTTTTTGAGATCGTCTGATTCGGTGATGCCGAGGCGCGCGCGCGCCTGTTGATACAGAGCTCGCTGCTGATCGAGAGCTAGCTTCAACTCGGTAGTGGAAACGTTCACGAGAGGCTGGCCGCGCTCCACGTGGTCTCCGGTATCGACGAGTACTTCGTCCACTCTTCCGTCCACCTCGGAACTAACCGTCACCTCCTCGAGCGCAAAAAGAGAACCCACCGATTCAACATTTCGATGAAGTTCGTCGACCTTAACCGGTACGGCTCGCACCTGAAGCCGATGTTCGCTTGCTGGAGAGTCTGACCGCTTGTCAGCAGCACTATTGCTGCATGCTGGGAGGAGGAGAAGTGCGAAAAAAACCATCCCTGCGGCCAAAAGCTTCTTGGGGACCGAGTTTGAGAGCATCGTGAATATATTAAAGCGGATTGAAACTTACACTGAATCTCGTTGAAGACAAAACACAAAAACACAGAGACACAAAGACACAGAGGCACAAAAGGCGCGCCAGGCAAGGTTTCATAGCGCGCCTTTGTGCCTCTGTGTGTTTGTGTCTCTGTGTTTTACCCAGTCATGATGGCCGTCACCGTGGTGCGATATGCGACCTGCGCGTACGCCTCGAGCATCCCCGCCAGGGGAACAACTGTTGTCGCTAGTGACTTTGCATCGAACTGACCGTTCTCCAACATCCGGACGAACCTCGGAATATCCCGCATGGGACTTGCGCCGCCGGCCTGACCGCCGTGGTGGGTCACGCCGCCGATGGAGAATAGGTTTCCCGGCAGCGTGATGTTTCCCCGGACTAAGCTCGTTGTAATGACGTGGCCGCCCAAGGCGCACATTTGATAAGCCTGCTGCATCGGCATGATGCCCGTCGGATCCGGTCCGGCCTCGAGCTTGGGCGGGACCTGATCGGCGCCGGCCGCCTCAACGACGACATCCGCACCCGCGCCGGGGCGGCGGCCTGCCGGGTTGCGCCCTCCGGACCACAGCCGATCCGTCGGCCACGTGGTGAGCTCTCGTACACGCTGCACAAGGTTATCGCGCTCGACGTTTGGATCAAGCGCGTGCGTCGCGCCGACACGCAGCGCCAATTCCCGGCGAACGCGAATAGGATCGATGGCGATGATCATTGAGGCGCCGGCAATTCGCGCGCCTTGAACCGCGCTCAGGCCGAGTGGGCCGCAGCCGACCACTGCCACGCTCGACGCCGGCTCGATGACTGTCAATCCTTGCGACGTCGTCGCCCCAAGGCCGGCAACGCTCACGCAGCTGCAAACCATTCCGAGACCAACCACATCCGATTTCGTGAAGATCGGTACCACCCATTCTTCCGTCGTCACCATCAACTCCGCCAGGCCGCCGATATGCGAGTTCTCGAACACCGGTGTGCCGTCGCTCATATCGGCGATCGGCGTCAAGTCGTCCGCGCCGATTGCACTGAGGAACTGGCACATGTCGGAGCGGCCTCTCAGGCATCGATAGCACGACCCGCACTGCGGTGTGCCCGAGACACATACCCTATCGCCGACGCGAACACGGCGCACCTCCGGGCCCACCGCTTCGACGGTCCCGATTCCACCGTGTCCCTGGATCACCGCCATGTCATTCATGCGTCGCATACCCGGAGGCGGCGCCAGAGCCGAAACCGGCGGAACGGGCCCGCCGGGATTTGGTTGAACCCCGAGAACCGCACCCACATTGGAATAGCAAAGATTGGTAGCCTCGGTTCGAACCACAACTTGCCTGCCGCCTATGGGACGCAGTATGACTTCCTGAAGTGCCGTTCTTCCCCGACCATCACCGCGGGAGATCCATGCCTTAAACCTTGCTCGCGTGACGACAGCGGGAGCCTGCGTGGACTGGGCCGCCGTCTGCGACGGAGTAAACAGGCCGGCTGCACCGGCAGCTGCGGCTGTAGCGCCCTTCTTCAGGAGGCCACGGCGTGTTAAGCCGCTTTTTGTTCTACTCATGGCTAGTCATCTCTCTTTCTACGGATGATCTTTTGCGACATCATACATGCAATGACTGAACGAGATATTGAGTTTGCGGCAACAGCCCTTTGGAAAAACTGGCAACAGTCGATTCGAATTCGTGAACTACCTGAAAATGGCCGGCCCACAAATCGTGCCGACGGGTATGCAATTCAAGCAAGACTTGCGGATTTATCCGGCCAAGGTATCGCCGGGTGGAAGATCGCCGCGACGAGCCGGGCCGGGCAGGCGCACATCAGAGTGGACGGTCCGCTCGCAGGTCGGCTCCTGAACGATCGTGTCTTGAAAAGCGGTGCAATGATTTCACTGACGGGCAATCTCATGCGTGTTGCCGAAGCGGAATTCGCGTTCCGCTTTCGCCGGGATTTGGAAAAGCGAGAACAACCCTACAGCTTGGACGAAGTCCTGAATGCAGTCGAATCCCTGCATACCGCGATTGAGGTACCCGATTCACGCTTCGAGGACTACACGGTCGTCGGAGCATCGCAATTGATTGCTGACAACGCCTGTGCCTGTTGGTTTATCCTGGGCCCGCCCGTAGAAGCGAACTGGCGTGATTTTGATCTGGCGCAACACAGCGTTGAGGGCTACCGAAATCTCGAACACACTTGCACCGGAAATGGCGCCAATGTTCTCGGCGACCCTCGCGTCGCGCTCACTTGGATCGCAAACGAACTCAGTTACTTCGGTGACGGACTGCTCGCCAGGCAGGTTGTGACAACCGGTAGTTGCATTACGCCGATTCCAGTCGCGCCTGGCGATCACGTTCGTATGGACTTCGGCGCGTTCGGGTCGGTTGAAGCACAGTTTTCATAACACGCGTTTTAATTCGCCGGCACACATCACGCAACAAGCATGGACATCACTTCCGGACAGCACGGCTCGATCTCTACGATGTGATTGTCATAATCGATAGAGACTTTGAACCGGCGGAGGTAGTCGCTACCAAGGATACCGTCGACGTTCAGCGTCTTCATCAAGCCGAAATTCGCGACCGCGATTTCAATCTTTTCCAGCCGCACATTGCCGACTTGCAACCTATCGATGGTTCGAAGACTGACCGGAAGACTGCCTCCGGCAGTCAAGAGCGTCTCATCCCGCCCACTCGGTATGCCAAGGTTGTCCGCGACTAGAGCCGACAAGATCGTGTTGCTCGCGCCGGTATCGAGAAGAAATTTGTATGGACCGCCATTATTAATGATTACCGGCAGAACGACTAACGATGTGTTTCCGATGAAATCAAATGCAACGGCTTTGTTATTCAAGGAGTTGCGCATTTGGGAACGCAGGTAGTCCTGAACGGCCAGACGCGCCTCGGGACTTTTAGCGATCATGCGAATCCTGCCTCCCTGGGCTGTCTTTTCGTACTGATATTTAATTTGCTTCTTGTACTGCTGCATGGCCGCGGTCGCAAACGGCACCCCATTGCGAATCTCGTTGCGCAGCTCCCGCCGAACAGCATCCCGGGTCGGCTGATCGTCAGGATGCGCCGTGCGAACTTCGATGGCGCCTCCCTTCTCATCTAACAGAAAGCGTTTCGAACTCCCATCGACCCCCACAATGACAGTCGAAGCCAGAGTGAAGATCAGCACCGTAATCGCAAGGATCCTATCTCGTATCTTCATAATCCCACCCTTCCTGCGTTTGGACATGAGACGGACGATACCCTCAAACTTCTCAAATTTAATTGTGAGTTATGAGTTTTGAGTTAATCCGTTCCGACTCAAAACTCATAACTCATCCCGTTCCGACTTCAAAACTCATAACTCAAAACTCATAACTGATTCCGTGATACGAATCATATTTCCAATATAGACTTACTCGATCGATTCATATTGAAAACGTCATCTTCCATGTGTTAGACAGAGCAACATTTGAATACAAGATTTCCGAAGGTGAATCCAATGAAAACGATCTCACGGACAATCATTCTCACAACTGTCATGTTGCTCGCAGCCGCACACTTGCACGCGCAAGGAGCGACGGCATCTATTTCCGGCACCGTTTTGGATCCAACCGGCGCTGCCATCCCAGGGGCGTCGATCACGGTCAAGAATGTAGGAACCGCGTTTACGCGAACAGTCATATCTGATGATCAAGGCCGATATGTCGCTCCGGAGTTGCCGATCGGAGAATATGAGGTGCAGGCATCGCTGGCTGGATTTCAGACCGTAGTGCGCCGCGGGATCTCGCTCACAGTCGGCAGCCGCCCCGTAGTCGACCTGCAATTGCCGATCGGGCAAGCCGCGGAAACCGTTAGTGTGACGGGGGAGATTTCGCAAGTGGAAACGACGTCGTCCAGCGTTTCCTCGCTCGTGAATGAAACTCAGATGCGCGAACTGCCTCTGAACGGCCGCAACTTTGAACAACTGATTCTGCTGGCGCCCGGCGCTTTGTCGTATCCGGCGGGAGGCAGCAGCGCACTCGTCGGCCGTGCAGCGACGTACTCGGTTTCCGGTTCGCGCCCGGAAGGATACGGAATGCTGCTCGACGGTGAAAACATCCAAAACTGGTGGCAGAGGGGAACCGGCGCCGCGGTTACCGGCACATCCCTGGGAATTGAAGCGATCGCGGAATTCCAGACGCTGACCAATACCTACAGCGCCGAGTTTGGCGGCAATGGAGCGGTGATCAACTCCGCAACAAAGTCCGGAACAAACTCTTTCCACGGGTCCGTTTACGAGTTTCTGCGCAACAACGCTCTGGACGCTCGCAATTTTTTTGAAAAGGAGGAGCCGGCGCCATTTCGGCGAAATCAATTTGGCGGAGCCGTCGGCGGTCCTGTGAAGCCTGGAAAAGCTTTTTTCTTCTTCAACTATGAGGGGCTTCGCCAGCATCTGGATCAGACTTTCCAGGCCTTCGTTCCGACGCCTGACGTTCGCGCTCAAGCAGTGGCCACCGTCAAACCGATCATCGACCTGTACCCGACGCCGACTGCGGATTTGGGTGGCGGCATCGGCACACTTATCACGGTCGGCGGCCAAACTGCAAAGGAGGACTACTATCTCGGGCGTTTTGACTACAACTTGTCTTCGAGGGATTCCATATTTGTCCGTTACGTCAACGACGTCGGAACGCTCGTGAGCACGACAGCGATTCCGCTTTGGCCGACTTTAGACCGCTCAGCAAATCGATACTCCACCGTCCAGGAACGCCATATATTCTCGCCGGCCCTGCTCAACTCGTTCGGATTTTCCTTCACCAGGCCCGATACGAGCCAAACGCAGCCGACGAAGTTTGCTCCCTTGCAGCAGGCCTTCCCTGGACGACAGGACGTCACGATCACAGTGAACGGCTTATCCCCGCTCGGTGCAAACTTCGTGAATCCGTTTCGCTTTCTGCAAAACAAATTCACGATTACCGATGACGTCCTTTGGACGAAGGGCTCGCATTCGCTCAAAATCGGAGCGAGGCTGAGAAGGCAGCAGATTAATTCTTTCAGCTACACGTATTGGAACGGAAACTACACCTTCACGAGTCTTCAGTCGTTCTTAAGCGGCACACCTCGCATCTTTACCGGCGCACGAGACGGCGAAGCATACGGCAATCGCGACTTTCGCGACATCGCACTTGCGCCTTACATTCAAGACGATTGGAAGGTGACACGCAAACTCACGCTTAACATGGGTCTGCGTTATGAGTTTCAAACCAACCCGAGTGAGGCGCACGGGAACCTTCATAATGTGGTTAATGCCCTGACGGATACCGCATATACGAACGTTCCTAACGCGTTCAAGACCAACCCGTCGGTGTGGAACCTGGATCCAAGGTTTGGATTCGCATACGATGTCTTCGGCGATCACCAGACCTCGCTGCGGGGCGGCTTCGGGCTCTTTCATGATCCATATCAGACGTACGTTTTTTTCTCCGGGTATGTGGGCACGCCGCCGTTCAATTCGCTGAATCAGGAAAACCCATCATTCCCGATTCCGTTTCAAGGAAATATCGGACAACAACCATTGCCCGCATTGACCTTCGGCACGAAGTACGACATCGCAAAGACACCCTATCAAATGCAGTGGAATCTAAATATCCAACGTGAACTCTTTCGCGATACCGCACTCACGATCGGTTACGTCGGCTCGCGCGGCGTGAACTTACTTTCCTTCCGCGATTTCAATCCGCCGCAGGTGGAACTGGACGCGAATGGAGTACAACATTTCGGGCAGATCGTGAACGGTGTTGGCGTGAGCAATCCGAGACTGAATCCCAACTTCGGTACGTTGACGCTCTCTCAGCCCAGCAGCCTTTCACGATACAACGCCTTTCAGATGAGTTTGAACGAAAGGTTCTCGAACAGTATTCAAACCTACTTTTCTTACACGCTTTCGCATTGCGTTGACCTCGCTTACACCTATGGCGGCCTGGGCGGCAATAATGGAACTTCGGCCTGGAACAATCCCTACGATGGCTCTACCGATAAAGGCAATTGCAGTTTCGATATTCGCCATAACCTCACGCTGAACGCCGTTTACCGGTTGCCATTCAAGGGTAATCGTCTGGTCGAAGGTTGGCAGTTGAGCGGGATTGAGAGCTTTCGCACAGGCGTGCCGTTTAGCGTAACAACCGGATTCGATACGGGTCTGCTGGGAAACAATTTCGCCACGCCGCGTCCCAATCGTATCGCCGGCTGCGACATCACTGCGAACCAGTCGCGGATTCATTGGTACAACCCCGCTTGCTTCCAGCTGCAACCGGTCGGCACTCTAGGCAACGCGGGGCGCAATATCGGAACGGCGCCCAGCTATGCGACTTTAGATGTCAATCTGGCGAAAGATACCAAGCTCACCGAGACGACCGGTCTCCAGTTTCGGGCGGAGTTCTTCAATGTCCTGAACCACACTAATTTCAGCACTCCGACGTTAGGCGCTTTCAGTAGCACGGGCGCTCCCAACTCGAACGCGGGGACCATTACGTCGATCATAGGAACTTCGCGGCAGATCCAATTTGCTTTGAAGGTTCTGTTCTGAAAATCGAGATGGTGTGTGAGCGACCCCCTCGCGAGCGAAGCGAGCGAGGGGTCGCTCACACACCATCTCGATTTGGGCAACTCCTACGTCCGGGGAATCCACTTGCCGGCGAGCACGGTCCCGCTTGGGAGAAACCTCTGGTTCCCGTTCCGCTTGTTCCCGTAGTTATCGAGGAACTCGAAATTTCCCGAGCGGAGCTCGAGCAGCGCGACATCCGCCGGTGCGCCTACATTCAGCGTGCCGCGGTCG
>DATFXZ010000308.1:0-6586 GCA_035315305.1 Terriglobia bacterium
GTGAAGAGATCCAGGAATCCGAAGAGCGTTCCCGACGCTTGGCTGAAGAAGTTGGCAAGTGCTGCCGAGTCAATGCCTGGCGTCGGGATGTGCGCGCCAATGCGATAGACTCCGAGAAGGGCGAGCATGAAGAGGATGCGCTTCCTCAGATCGGGTACGTTAAAAATATTTTGTATGGCTTCAATCACAAACCTATGACCTCGACGGTGCCTCCCGCCTTCGTAATCTTCTCCCGGGCGCCCTTAGTAAAGTGATGCGCCGAAACATGGAGCGCGCGGTCCACTTCACCATCGCCTAGAACGCGTAAGCCGTGCGTCGCAAGCTTGCGGATCACGCCGGAATCAACCAGCTCCTGAGGACCGACTTTGGATCCCTTCTCGAACTTCGCGAGATCGCTGACGTTGATCGTTGAAAACTCTTTTTTGAACGGCGCATTCGTGAAGCCGCGTTTTGGAAGGCGGCGATGTAGCGGCATCTGGCCGCCCTCAAATCCGCGCTTCTGGCTGCTTCCCGAACGGGACCACATGCCTTTATTTCCCCGTCCCGACGTTTTTTGATGTCCGGAACCCGGACCCCGGCCGATGCGTTTTGTTTTGTGCGTCGAACCCGGATCCGGCCGGAGTGTATTAATACCTGCCATAGTTACTGCTCCAGTATCCGCAACAGATGCGGAACCTTTGCGACCATTCCGCGAATTGCGGGAGTATCTTCGGCTTCCCGAACCGCATTCAGTTTTCTCAATCCAAGCCCCTTCACGATCAGCTTCTGCTCCTCAGTGAAGCCGATTGCGCTCCGATAGTACTGAATGCGAAGTTTGCCCCCCGCCGCCTTATTTTTCTTCGCCATGAACCTACCCCAAAACCTCTTCTAATGCCTTTTCCCGCAGTCGCGCGACTTCCTGCGGATCCTTCAGGCTCCGAAGTCCTTCAAAAGTCGCCTTAATCACGTTGTGCGGATTCGACGTGCCGATGGATTTCGTCAAAATGTTTTGAACGCCGGCAGCCTGCATGACGGCACGAACCGCGCCCCCCGCGATGATTCCCGTTCCTTCAACAGCCGGCTTCAACAGCACCCTTCCAGAGCCGAACAATCCGATGATCTGGTGCGGAATAGTGTTGTTCGTCAGCGGCACTTTGATCAAATTCTTCTTCGCGGCCTCAATTGCTTTACGAATGGCCTGGGGAACTTCTTTCGCTTTGCCGTTACCGTAACCAACGTGCCCGCCTTCGTCACCAACCACTACCAGAGCGCTGAAACTCAGGTTCTTGCCGCCTTTGACAACTTTCGTTACACGGTTGATCGAAACCACGGTGTCCTTCAGCTGCAGCTGGTTCGCATCAATTCGTTTCGTATTCACCACTAGAATTTCAAGCCCGCCTCTCGGGCTGCCTCCGCTAATGCTTTAACTCTTCCGTGATACAGATAACCGCCGCGGTCGAAGAGAACTGCATTGATCCCTTTCGCTTTTGCGCGCTCCGCGACAAGCTTCCCAACGGTTTTCGCGGCCGCGATATTGCCGCCGTGCTTCATATCTTTCTTGGCATCGGCGTCAAGCGTCGATGCGGCTATCAAGGTAGTGCCTTTCGAATCATCAATGATCTGGACGTAGATGTGTTTGTTGCTGCGAAAGACAGCCAGGCGCGGACGCGCCGACACTCCGCTCAAACGCTTGCGAATGCGTTGATGAATCCGCAATCTCACTTCATTTGAAGCCACCTTCGGCATGGCCTATTTACCTCCGGCCTTTCCGGCCTTCTTCTTGAGCTGCTCGCCGGCGTAACGAATACCTTTGTTCTTATATGGGTCAGGCTTCTTCAACGACCGGATATTCGCGGCGATTTGACCCACCTGCTGCCGGTCGACGCCGGTAATCACCAGACGAGTCTGTTTATCAACCGTAATGTTGATTCCCGGCGGGATCGGATACTCGATCGGATGAGAATAGCCGAGCGTAAATAACACGGAATTCTTTTTCTGTTCGGCCCGATAACCGACACCAACGATTTCCAATTCCCTCGAAAAGCCTTCCGTCACTCCGCGCACAGCATTGGCAACAAGAGCACGGGCCAGTCCGTGAAACGCCCTTTGCGCGCCGCTGTCGTCCTTGCGTATGGCAAGGACCTGTTTATCCTTCTGCTCAAACCGGATACCGGGCGGGATCGGATTGGTAACCGAACCTTTGGGTCCCGTCACAACCACCTGGTCCGGTTTGATCTCGACTTTCACTTTATCCGGCACTGGAATGGGCTTCTTACCGATTCGTGACATTTCTCTAGCCTTTCAATAGATGCTGCAGAGCAGCTCGCCGCCAAAACCTTGCCTGCGCGCTTGCTTGCCGGTCATGACACCGTGCGACGTCGTCAGAATGTTGATGCCCAGACCGCCCAGCACCTTCGGGATCTCTGTTTTCGAAACATAGACGCGGCAGCCCGGACGACTGACGCGTTCGATATTCGATATCACTTTTTCACCTTTGGGCCCGTATTTGAGGAAAACGGTCAGAGACAGCTTTCCGGCTTCTTCGGTCGTCTTGAAATGAGAGATGTAACCCTCTTCCTTCAGAATTCGCGCAATCTCAACTTTCAATCGTGAGGCCGGCATATCGACTTTCTGATGCTTCGCCTGAACCGCATTTCGGACGCGGGTCAGCATATCTGCAATGGGATCGGTCATCTAAATCTCCTCGCCATACTACCAGCTCGACTTGACAACTCCAGGGACTTCCCCAAAGAGCGACAACTGCCGGAAACAAATTCGACAGAGCTGGAATTTTCTCAAGAACCCTCGCGGGCGACCGCAGCGCTTGCAGCGGTTGTGGTAGCGCACCGCGAATTTCTTTTTCTTTGCTTCTTTAGCAACGGCCGACGTTCGAGCCATTCATTCTCCTCAATCTTTTACTGCTGCCTAAACGGCATGCCAAACTGTCTCAGCAACTCCCGCGCTTCATCGTCACTGCGGGCAGTGGTCACGATCGTTACGTTCATTCCACGGATCTTGTCCACTTTCTCGTACGAAATCTCCGGGAAGATCAATTGGTCGCGAAGACCCAGCGTGTAATTTCCGCGCCCGTCGAAGGACTTCGTGGACACGCCGCGAAAGTCGCGCACGCGCGGCAGAACGACGCTCGTCAACCGATCCAGGAACTCGAACATGCGGTCCCCGCGTAGTGTCACAGCCGCTCCGATGGGCATATTCTGACGGAGCTTGAAATTCGCGATCGACTTCTTTGCCCGTGTGATGACGGGGCGTTGTCCCGCAATCCGTCCGAGTTCGTCCACGGCGACGTCGAGGATCTTAGCGTTCGCGATGGCTTCACCAAGCCCCATGTTAATGACGATCTTTTCGAGCTTGGGAACCGCCATCACATTTTTGTAACTGAAGTGCTTCATGAGCGCCGGAACGATGTCCTTGTTGTACCGCACCCTCAGACGAGGCGGCTCCAGCGGCTTCGAAGGCTTTGCAGCCTTTTTACCGGCCTCGCGTGGCGCCGCCTCCTGCGCCTGCTTCGACGGCTTGCCCTTCTTTGCCTTGTCTTCTTTCTTGCTCACCTTACCCTCACTCGATGATGTTTCCGCACTTCTTGCACGCCCGCGCCCGTCGTCCATCACTCAGAATCTGATTGCCCAACCGCGTGTGCTGTTTGCAGTTCTTGCAAACGATGGCGACATTCGAGATATGGATTGGCGCTTCCTTTTCCACAATGCCGCCTTTGATGTTGCGCTGCGGGTTCGGGCGCGTGTGCCGCTTGATCATCTGAACGCCTTCGACCACGATTTTTTGGTCCTTAGGCAAAACGATGAGCACGCGGCCGGTCTTCCCGCGGTCCTTTCCGCGCAGGACGAAAACTTCGTCATTCTTTTTGATTGGAGGCATCGCCGGCATTTCAAATCACCTCCGGAGCGAGTGAAACGATCTTCATAAATCTCTTGTCACGCAATTCACGAGCGACCGGCCCGAAAACACGGGTTCCGATAGGTTCATGGTCGTCGTTGATCAGCACCGCCGCGTTCGTATCAAACCGGATGTACGTGCCGTCTTTGCGGCGTGTCTCCTTGCGTGTCCGGACGATCACGCATTTGACGACGGAACCTTTCTTCACGTTGCTATCCGGGCTGGCTTCTTTCACTGAAGCCGTAATGATGTCACCCAGACCTGCTTTCAAACCTGTCGAGCCACCGAGCGGCAAAATACAAGCAAGCCGCTTCGCACCTGAATTGTCGGCCACCTCGAGGATGGTTCTCATTTGAACGGGCATTCTTAAACTCCTGTACTCGCAGCCCGGATGACGTCTTTCAGGCTCCAGCGTTTGTTTCTGCTGAGAGGGCGGCTTTCGACAATCCGAACCATGTCCCCCTCGTGTGCTTTTCCGTGCTCGTCGTGCGCCATGAATTTCGAGCGCTTCGTCACGATTCGTTTGTAAACCGGATGAGCAACTCGCCGGCGTACTTCGACCACGATCGTTTTTTGCATCTTCGCGCTCGTCACGATGCCGATTTTTTCCAGTCGATGCCGAACTTTTTTCTCTTTTGCAGTCGTCGTTGTTTCGTCAGCCATTGCTCTTCTCACGCATGATCGTTAGTAACCGTGCTTTGTCTTTCCGCAGCTCTCGAATCTTGTTGAGAGTTTCGGTCTGGCCCATCGCCCACTGAAATCGCAATCTAAACATCTGCTCGTTCATTTCGACTTCGCGCCGCTCGAGTTCATCAACCGTCAGGTCGCGGAGTTTTTTGGTTCGTTCGGCGGATTTCATTGCGCACCTGCCTTCTCTGTCTTCTCTTCGCGCATCACGAACTTCGTATGCACCGGCAGCTTCTGCGCCGCCAGGCGCATCGCTTCACGCGCCACGGACTCCGGGACGCCTTCCATCTCGTAGAGGATGCGGCCGGGCTTCACGACAGCCACCCAATACTCGGGGGCACCCTTGCCTTTACCCATGCGAGTCTCAGCGGGCTTTTTCGTCACCGGCTTATCCGGAAACACGCGAATCCAGACCTTACCGCCGCGCTTGACGAAACGCGTGATGGCGATACGACCGGCTTCAATCTGGCGGTCGGTGATCCAAGCGGCATCCAGAGTCTTCAGCCCGAAGTCACCGAAGGCGAGCGAGGAACCACGCCAGGCTTTGCCGCGCATTTTGCCGCGCTGCTGCTTGCGGTACTTCACTTTCTTTGGCATCAACATGGTTCAATTCCTCTTCAAATCCGTGCCGCCGCCGGTCCCTGCGGCTGCTTACTAGGCAGAATCTCACCCTTGTAGATCCAGCACTTCACGCCGATGACTCCATAGGTCGTCTGAGCCTCGGCAAAACCATAATCCACGTCGGCCCGCAGCGTATGCAGCGGCAAACGGCCTTGCAGATACCACTCGGAACGCGCGATTTCTGCGCCGTTCAACCGTCCGCTCACGCGAACCTTGATACCTTTCGCGCCAAAACGCAGAGCCGAATCGACGGATTTTCTCATCGCCCGGCGGAAGGCAATTCTCTTCTCCAGCTGCATCGCGATCGCGCCGGCCACGAGCTGCGCGTCAAGTTCAGGCCGATGGATTTCCTGAATGTTGATGTAAACCTCTCGATTCGTCCGCTTCTGAATATCAGCCTTCAGCTTGTCGATTTCCGAACCCTTGCGACCGATGATGATCCCGGGCCGGGAGGTATAAATCGTGATTCGAAGTTTGTTGGCCATCCGCTCGACTTCGATATTGCTGACGCCGGCGTGCGACAACTGCTTCAGCAGATCTCGCTTCAACTTCAGATCTTCGTGAAGCAACCGGCTGTAGTCGCGCTTGGCAAACCAACGCGAGCGCCACGGCTTGGTGATCCCGAGCCGAAATCCGTAAGGATGTGTCTTCTGACCCATTATTTCTTCTCTCCCAATTCGATCGTGATGTGAGACGTGCGTCGTTGGTAGCGATATGCACGGCCCATCGGCGCCGGGCGTATCCGTTTCAAGCGCGGACCTTCATTAATGAAACATGTCTCCACGAAGAGCTGATCGACGTCGAGGTTTTCGTCCGCCTGTGTTGCATTCGCAACGGCGGACTTCACGACCTTTTCGATTTCGCGCGTCGACTTGGGCTTGTTCGTGAACTTCAGAGTCATGAGCGCTTCGTTGACGCTTTTCCCTCGAATCAAGTCCACGACCAGCCGCGCTTTCTGCGGCGACATGCGAATGAACCGGCTTGTAGCTTTACTGACCATGATTAACCTGCTTTCGGCGGGGGAGCTGACCCGCCGCCACCAGCTGCCGGTGCACCGCCACCACCCGGCGCTCCGGCGCCGCTTGGCGCTCCAGCGGGTGCGACAACTTTGTCTTTCGTTCCTGCCGCGCTGTGACCTTTGAATGATCGCGTCGGAGAGAATTCGCCGAGCTTGTGGCCCACCATATTTTCCGTAACGTAGACGGGAATGAATTTCTTCCCGTTATGTACGGCGATCGTGTGGCCTACCATTTCGGGAGTAACCGTCGAACGACGCGACCACGTCTTATAAATTTTCTTTTCGTTCCGGGCATTCATCGCCGCGATGGCTTTATTCAGCGGCGCATCGATAAACGGCCCTTTCTTTTGTGAGCGCATGCTACTTCGT
>DATFXZ010000309.1:0-2972 GCA_035315305.1 Terriglobia bacterium
ATCACGTTAATCGCAATTTATCTGCATGGAGCTTCCGCGAAAGCTAGGACTGTTTAGCGCCGTAGCAGTGCTGATCGGCTCGACGATCGGCAGCGGCATTTTCAGGTCTTCGGCAGGAATTGCCGCGAGAATCCCCGACGAACGCTTGTTTTTCGCCGCATGGATTGTCGGCGGCGTATGCGTCTTGGCCGGGGCGCTGACGTATGCCGAGTTAGCCGGTGCTCTTCCGCGAACGGGTGGCGTTTTTGTTTATCTTCGCGAAGGTTTCGGCCGGATGCCGGCATTCCTCTTCGGTTGGGCGGAATTGACGATCGTTCGTGCATCGGCGCTCGGGGCGATTGCGACCGTCTTTGCTGAATATCTGTTACGGATGCTCGGCGTCGGCGTGATAGGCAATGACGCTGTTCATTACGTCGCGGCCGCATCCATTCTTCTTGTTGCGTTTTTCAACTTTGTAGGCGTGCACATAGGCGCACTCATTCAAAACCTGACGGCCAGCACGAAATATCTGGCCCTCGTTCTTCTCGTGCTCGTGTCGTTCCTGTTCGATGGAGGCTCCTCAGCGCCGAATCCGACGAGTGCTTATACCGCTTCGACGTCTCTCAGCCTATTCGGACTGGCGCTGATTTCTATACTTTGGGTTTATGACGGCTGGGCTGATTTGACCTTTGTCAGCGGTGAAGTCCGCGCGCCCGAGCGGAATTTGCCGCTCGCGCTCATCCTCGGCACGTTGGCGGTCATTGCGATCTATCTCGCGGCGAATGTTGCCTACGTGCACGTTCTGAGAATTGGCGGGATTGCAAAATCACAACTTGTAGCTGCTGATGTCGCGCAGCGAGTCGTTGGGAATATCGGAGTCAAGCTCGTGTCCTTGGCGGTGATGATCTCTGCATTTGGAACTCTGAATGGCTCGATAATGACGGGCCCGCGGATTTTCTTCGCAATGGCCGATGAAGGTCTTTTCTTCAAGAAGGTCGCGGCCGTACATCCGCGCTTGAATACGCCTTATGTCGCAATCTGGCTGGCGGCAGCGCTGGGCGCCGCCTTCGTCATGCTCCGGAATTTCGAGCAGCTGGCCGACACGTTTGTACTAGGTATCTGGCCGTTCTATGCCGGCGGTGCAGCTGCGGTATACGTGCTTCGTAAAAAACGTCCTGACCTTGTGCGTCCCTACCGCGTTTGGGGTTATCCGCTCACACCGGCAATCTTCCTCGTCGCCGCGTTGTTTCTCCTCGGAAATGCGCTGGTCACGGGAACGGCGCTTGTCGTTTTCGTAATCCTTCTGCTGGGAATCCCTGCCTACTGGGTGTGGGAAGCGGTTCGCGCGCGAGAATTGACAATGACAAGAATCAAGTGAGTAAAGGTTCCAATGGGAGTGACTGTGGCCCATTTTCAGTGCAGACGGCAAAATTTGCGTTGCCCTGTTGGTTTTGTCGCATCGTGACGCCCGCGTATTCGCCTTTGACATTCACGATATAAAAATTGACGCCAAAGTTAGGTTCGCCACGGTCGTTGAGTAGCCGTTTCTCGATGGTTTGGGATTTGATCCGCTTCAAAGCGGCCATTCCCGCATCCTTCGGACTCTTACCTTGCCGCATTGATTCCACGATCACAAACGACGCAAGGCTGATCAGATTCGCTTCTCCTCGACCCGTGGATCCAGCAGCCCCGATTTCTCCATCAACGTAGAGGCCGGCTCCGATAATGGGAGAATCCCCGACTCGGCCGGGTATCTTCCACGCAAGACCGCTGGTAGTCGTTACTCCGCAGACCTCACCCTTCGGGTTGACACCGTTGCAATTGATTGTCCCCCAGAAATGATCAGGATCGATCTTTCCTGCCGCAACCATTTCCAGACCAACTTTCATGCCGAGTTCGCCGCGCTGCTTGGGATTAAGGTAATGTTCCGGATCGCTGCGGCGCTTCCATTCAAGCCACAGCTGCCGCGAACGAGGCGTGTTCAAGTCATCTTCGATCGTAAAACCCATCTCGCGCGCGAACTGCTGTGCGTCTTTGCCCACGATCAAGACATGATCGGTCTCATCCATCACTTTCTTCGCGACTAATGAAGGCGTCCGCACACCTTCCAGACACGCAACCGCACCCGCGCGTTTCAATGGACCATGCATTACGGAAGCATCGAGTTGAACCACTCCATCTGCATTAGGGAGGCCTCCATATCCGACACTCGTATCTTCGGGGTCCAGTTCTACGATGTTGACACCAGCGATCACCGCATCCAGTACATCCTTGCCTTCTGTAATCATCTTGAATGCCGTCGCAACGCAGGTCATGCCCGTCTTCGGGTCTTTCGAACGGTTCCCATTGTTGGATGACACCACAACGGGCGCTATGCCTTTTTGAAGGATTTGCGGTCCCGCGCCAAGAAGACTGGTGGATGCAAGCACTCCGACACCGGTGCCTGCCACGACAAAATCGCGACGATTCAGTTTCTGAGGCATGCTTCTGATCTCCTGCGTGAAACTATGCGTCAACAGCGCAGGTGCGCGCAAGAACGAGTGAACGAATTGAATGTAGATCGCATGTTTCCCTGAGTCACGAGGTCGTGGCTTCGAGCTATTTGTAAAATTCAACCAATGCCTGGCGGAAAAATACGAAGTTCGCCGGCGCGATCGAAATTGGGCCGTTGATGCCGAAGATCGCAATCTGGAACTTGTCATCCGGCTTGACCGAATCGGAAAGCACTACCCGGTTAGGAATGTTGAAGCCCTGGATCGTGGCAGGACTCGTTATACCTGGCCGTCGCGGCATTTCCCCATTAACCCAAACTTCGGCGTAATCGTCGACATAGGCCGTGAGCACCGCCTTCACTCCAGCAGTTTCAAAGCTTCCGATCTTGGCCGGTATGGTCAAGTTCGTGCGAAACCACAGAAACGACACTTTGCCGCCGCCACGCCGGTCTGCCAGCGCCTTGGGTTGGATCGTCGGCCACGAAGAATCATTAAAGCCGG
>DATFXZ010000310.1:0-5456 GCA_035315305.1 Terriglobia bacterium
GATCAAAGTTTCCAAGGGGGTCTTTCCGTTGAGTATGGCTGCCGGTCCTTTCATGCGGTCTCGGATTCGTTCCGCGATCGACCGTTCTCTTTCCGATCCGATCAGCGCCACCTGAAAATGAAACTCACACGCCAGACCATCCGCAGCATCGGCGAACCGTTCCTCGTGCCAGCGTTTAGCCGATCCATATGCCGCGCCCGGATTCAAGACCATGAATGCGGCCCCGCTCGGAATGCCCTCAGCGCGTAGAAGCTTTCGACCGTTATTGCGTTCTTCGCTTGTCGCCTGAATCTCTATCGAGGGCCGATTAGTCGAGGCAGACACGGTTTTCACCAGGTCGAGGTAATACTGTGTCTGGTGCCGTGCATCATTGCCAGGCGCGATAGAGTTCGTCAACAACCACCGCCGCCCATCGGTCGCATAACCGATCCTCCGGGGCACGCCTCCGAGAAAAATCATGAGCGCCGATTCAAATGAGTTTGGGAGCAACAGCGCAAGATCAAATCCACGAGCGCGAATGTCTCGGGTAATTCGTGTCCAGCTTCCCAGACCTGACGGTTTCTCCTGGCTCCACACTTTGTCGACGAACGGCGCAGACGTAAAGAGGCCGGCAACCCACGGCCGCACAAGCAGCGTGATCTCGGCTTCCGGAAAATGTTCGCGCACCGCTTTCATTGCAGGGATGGCAAGCACGGCGTCGCCAACCCAGTTGGGTCCGCGAATTAGGATCTTTTCTATTTCCATGTTTGCAGAAGAACTCCAATTCGAAACGGCGTGTGAGCGACCCCCTGCCGCCTTCGGCGAGATGCGAGCGAAGCGAGCGAGGGGGTCGCTCACACGCCATCTTGAATTGCAGCCGCTCCGCTTTCCTTTGGTCCCTACAGCCTGCTCAGAATCAGGGACATCAAGCCGTCGAAGTCGCGAATCTTAGCAGAGATCCGCAGGTAGCTGAACGGTCGATCCGTGACCGTCCGCAGGCGCACTGCGTCCTTCTCCGTCGTGATCAGCATCTCACCCCCCAGATTCTCAATCTCACTTGCGGAATAGTGATGATGATCACGGAAGAGGACGCGTTTCATGGGATGGATTCCAATAGATTCAAGCGCACTGAAAAATCGTTCTGGTTTTGCGATTCCCGCAAACGCCACGACGGCCCGGTTTTTGAACGCCTCCGGCTCAACCGGTGTATCACCGGCATATGCGGCTTCAATCTCAGTTCGGACCGTGAAGCACGGAATGGATAACTCCGGCAGCGTTGCTCCCGCGACATCCTGCACGCATGCGGCGTGTGCTCTGGCGATCGCTGTCTTAGGTTCGCGCCAGCGGCCCGTCGGCAACAGGATTTCACCGGCGGCCCACTCAACCGGATCCACCGTCACAATGTCCACATCACGATGGAGCCGTCTATGTTGGAATCCATCATCGAGAAGGAAGACATTCCCGAGTTGATTCCTCTCTGCGAGCAGGCCGGCCTGATATCTATTTGCTCCGACAACGACCGGGACGTTCCCAAGCCGTTGCCTGATGAGAACCGGCTCGTCTCCCCACTGTTCCCAATTGGATTCTGCGAGACCAACCAAAAGAACACCCCGGCTTAGCCGGCCGTAACCACGAGACAGAATGACCGGGCGAAAACCGCGATCGCGCAATCCCTCAGCCAGAACGATGACGAGCGGCGTCTTACCAGTGCCGCCCAAGGTAAGATTTCCGACGCTGACAACGGGATGGTTCAGTCGCAACGTCGTGAGAATGCCGGATTCGTAAAGCCTTTCTCGCGCCTGTAGCACGAAGCGGAAAGCTCCGCTCACCGGGACGCCTCGAGCGGTTCAAGCACTTGCAGCACCCGTTCCGTAGCTCCCGTGTTCTGGCGGACAATCGCTGATGCCTTACGACCGAGCTCTGAAGCGTGATGTGGATTTCCAAGAACGTGTGTTATCGCGGGCGCCAGTTCCGTTGGGCCGTGAATTTGTATAGCGGCTCCTGATTCAAGGAAGAGTCGCGCGATGTCCCGAAAATTTTCCATATGAGGACCAAACACAATCGGCTTGCTATCGCGCGCGGGTTCGAGCACGTTATGCCCGCCCGTCGAAACGAGCGACCCTCCCATGTAGACCACCGTTGCGTATTGAAACACAGTGGCCAACTCGCCGATCGTGTCAAGCAGCAGAACTCCCGGTTTCCCGAATTCCGGTCCAATTTGGGTACGCCGGAGCATCTGCTGGTTTCTTGCTTTGATCATTTCAGCAACAGCGTCAAATCGGTGGGCGTGACGGGGAGCGATCAGAAGTTTCAGGGTGGGATGACTCTTTCGGATTTCATCGAACGCGTCCAGCACCACTTCTTCCTCACCAGGCATAGTGCTGGCGGCAATCCAAAGCGGGTTCCAATCCTTCAAGAAAGTCGCAAGCGCATTCTCGACGCCTCCGTTTGATCCAACTGCATCGTACTTGAGGTTACCTAGAACGGTGACTTTTCGAGGGTCCGCCCCAATTGCTTCGATCCGCTGCCGGTCCATCTCAGACTGCATTCCGATGATCGTGTAATCCTCAAATACCCGCCGCAGCCAGCGCCGCGCCAAGCGGTATCGCGAAAACGATTTGTCGGAAATCCTTCCATTGATCATCACCACCCGAGTGTGCCGCGCTCGGCATGCACGCAGAAAATTCGGCCAAATCTCGGTTTCCGCGACGATCACCATCTCCGGATCGACGCGTTCCACGGCACGACGAACGCACCATGGCAGATCGATCGGAAAATAGAATATGTAGTCCACATCGTCGTGCCATTCACGCGCGAGTTGTTGTCCGGCGGGGGTAGCCGTGGAGAGCACGAGCGGTTTGCCCGGAAACTGCAGGCGAAGACGCTTCACAAGATGTTCGACTGCTTTCACTTCTCCGACGGAGACGGCGTGAACCCAAATGGTGCGTCGCAATTGTGGAAGTTTCAAGAAGCCGAAACGCTCGGCCAACGTGGGCAGGTATTTTCGAAACCGAACGAGATAGTAGGGAGATGCGAGAACCAATCCCAGCGTTAGCAGGAACGTGTAAATGAAATACATGCCAGCTGCAGAGTATACTTTTTCAATTATGGAGAGGAGCAATTATGGCGATTAAGGTAGGAATCAACGGCTTTGGACGCATCGGCCGCAATCTTTACCGGACAGCGATCGGGGATAAGGACCTTGAATTTGTAGCAGTGAACGACGTTACGGATCCCAACACTCTTGCGCACCTTCTGAAGTATGACTCGGTTTTGGGCAACCTGAAATTCAATGTAAAGCCGGCCGAAGATAGCATCAACGTCGATGGCCACTCGATCAAAGTTTTCAAAGAGAGGGATCCCGGTAAGATTGATTGGCCGTCGTTTGGCGTTGATATCGTGGTGGAATCTACCGGCCTGTTCACGAATGCGGAGGACGCGCGGAAACATCTGCGAGGACCCGTGAAGAAAGTCATTATCTCAGCGCCCGCGAAAGGTGAGGACATCACGATATGCCTTGGAGTTAATGACAAGACATACGATGGAACGAAGCACAACGTCATTTCGAATGCATCATGTACCACGAATTGCCTTGCGCCTCTTGCCAAGGTTATCCATGAGAGTTTCGGGATCGAGAGCGGCTTGATGACCACGGTTCACTCCTATACGAATGACCAACGCCTTCTCGATCTGCCTCATTCCGACATGCGGCGCGCCCGTGCTGCCGCCCTGTCAATGATTCCGACATCGACGGGTGCTGCTAAAGCGATCGGACTGGTGTTGCCGGAACTGAAAGGCAAACTCGACGGGATCGCGATCCGCGTACCGACGCCAGACGTTTCGCTGGTCGATCTTACGGTGCGGACCGCAAAGCCGGTCACCACGGCAACTGCTAACGCCGCTCTGAAAGCGGCTGCAGAAGGTCCTCTGAAAGGCATTATGCAGTACACGGATGAGGAACTCGTTTCCGCGGATTTTCTCCACAATCCGCATTCGTCCATAGTTGACGGCCCGCTGACAAAAACAATCGGCGACAGGATGTTGAAGGTCTTCTCGTGGTACGACAACGAATGGGGCTTTAGCATGCGCCTTCGGGATCTCATCAAACTCGTAATGCGGTAGACGCCTTAAAGAGAATGTCACCACAAAGACACAAAGACACAAAGGTCTGGCGGTTTAATACTTGGTGGTCGCTTCGTTTAGCCGCCAGACCTTTGTGTCTCTGTGTCTTTGTGGTGACAAAATCATAGTGAACAAACTCTCTATTTCCGATTTGGATCTATCCGGCAAGCACGTATTTCTGCGCGTGGATTTCAACGTCCCGCTTAGCGACGGAAAAGTCGCCGACGATACTCGCATCGAAGCCGCGCTTCCTTCTATTCGATATGTTTTGCAACACGGCGGCCGGCTCATACTTGCGTCGCACCTCGGCCGGCCCAAGGGGAAGCCGGAGCCGAAATACAGCCTGAAGCCTGTTGCGAACCGCTTAAGCGAATTGCTCGGAAAGCCCGTGCAGTTTGCGGCAGATTGTGTAGGTCCGGAGGTCGAGAGAATGGTTTCGAATCTCAAAGATGGAGACATACTCCTGCTCGAGAATCTTCGATTCCACGCCCAAGAGGAAAAGAACGACCCCAACTTTGCTAAGCAACTCGCGGCTCTCTGCGACGTATACATCAATGACGCTTTTGGCGCAGCGCATCGCGCGCACGCCTCAACCGCCGGCATTGTTTCGTACGTCAAACAAGCTGCCGCAGGGTTGTTGATGCAAAAGGAGATTGAAGCGCTCACTTATGCGCTGACGAAGGCCGAGAAGCCATATGTAGCGATTGTTGGCGGCGCTAAGATCTCCGACAAAATCGAGTTGGTCGAGAATTTCATCAATATTGCCAACACCGTGCTGATCGGCGGCGCCATGGCGTATACGTTCCTTCGAGCGAAGGGGCTCGAAACCGGGAAGTCGCTAGTGGAAGTGGACAAAGTTGATGTCGCCAGAAAGTTGATGACGAAAGCTTCGCAAAAAAGGGTCGGCATTGAGCTGCCCCTCGATCACGTCGTCGCAGAGGGCTTGAATAGCACGGAGTCGCAGCTGGTTTCGGTTGAGAACACGCCACCTGATCGCATGGGCCTCGACATCGGTCCTGAGACTGTTCGGCGCTATTCAGAAATGATTCAGCAGGCAAAGACGATCGTATGGAATGGTCCGATGGGAGTTTTCGAGAATCCTAAGTTCGCGCAAGGCACGTTTGCTGTCGCGCGTGCCGTCGCTGAATCGAATGCATTCTCGATCGTCGGCGGTGGGGATTCCGCAGCCGCTGTGGCTCAGTCGGGGCTCGAATCTAAGATCTCACACGTTTCAACAGGCGGCGGCGCATCGCTGGAGTTCTTGGCAGGTCAGAAACTGCCAGGCGTCGAAGTGCTCACGGACAAGACTGAATGAGAAGGCCGGTTATAGCGGGCAACTGGAAGATGTTCAAGAC
>DATFXZ010000311.1:0-4210 GCA_035315305.1 Terriglobia bacterium
CCAAACACCTGTTCAAGCAGTGACACCAGAGCGGCGGCGGATCAAGGAACTGGAAGCAATGGTGGCAGACGTGATCCGAGAAACGCCTGACACAACGACGCTCGTTCTATTCACAGGTAATGAGCGTCTGGATTATGAGGCTGGCCACTTCCTGACCGTGGATCCGCATCAGTTCGAAGGCTTGGAACGATTCGTCTCTTTTCTTGAAGACCTGAAAGGGAGAAAAGAACCACCGCGCGCATACTCCATGTCATCGGCACCACATGAGCGGTACATCGCGATAACCGTGAAGGAAGAACGCTACATTTCAGGAACGACGAAGTATCCGCCCCTGCTGTCACCTCTGCTCGTACGGCGTACATCGCGCGGAACACGGATGATCATTACTGGTTTCACCGGGCCGTACACACTCAATGCCAAGATCCTCGCCAAGACGGATCACCTGTTTCATATTTGCGCGGGGTCAGGAAGCGTTCCGAACTTCGCGATCATCAAGAGTGCACTACAGCTGTACCCTGAACTGCGGCACACGCTGTTGTATTCGAATCGGACGTGGGACGACGTCATTTTCAGAGGCGAGATCGAAAGGATGTCGCGGCAGCATCCGGATCGGCTAAAAGTCATTCACACGTTGACGCGCGGAACCGATCTGCCAAGCCATGGCTCGAACGTACGCGCTGGCCGTGTGCGGTTAGATCTCTTGAAGGAACTTGTCCCGTCGAACCTCAACTGCCACTTCTTCGTATGTGGACCGGCAGTTTCCGCATTTGAACGTGCTGCAGCGAAAGAAAAGGGCGTCGAGCCAGCGCCGCGCTTTCTGGAATCGGTGCTCGCGGATCTAAGGACACTCGGCGTGCGACATGACCAGATTACGCGTGAGTCTTACGGATAGTACCCATGCAAGGCTTAATCGTTGGTGTCGGTTGTAGGCTTTAGCCTTGTGATTCGTCTTTGTTGCGTTAGACTCGCGGCCTTATAATGCCACGTTTCCGTTAGCTTGGACACGCGATGAACTCTGCCGTGCGCCTTCTTTTTCACGAGGTCGCCGACCTGACGCGAAGCGAGCGTGAAAAACTCTTTGCTGAACGCCAGATCGCTCCGGATCTGCGCGCCGAAATAGAATCTCTTCTGAGCTTCGATTCGACCAATAACCACCGTCTAACGGAGAGTGTTGCCAACGCGACGGAAGAGCTGCTGAACTCCGATAACGTGGGGATGCTGCATTGGGGGCCATATCGGCGAGTTCGGGTTCTCGGCACCGGCGGGATGGGAACCGTCTATTTGGCCGAGCGCACGGATGGCGAGATTCAGCAGCAGGTGGCCGTCAAGGTGCTGCGCGCCGACGTCGACCGGCCGGCCTGGCGCGACCGTTTTCTCAAAGAGCGCCAGCTTCTCGCGTACTTGAATCATCCTTCCATCGCCCGGTTGATCGATGCCGGTCACACCTCGGATGACCGGCCGTATTTGGTCATGGAGTACGTCGACGGAATTGCCATCGACGTCTACGCAAACAAAATCGGTCTGCGCGATCAGCTTGCCCTCTTCTTACTCGTGTGTGACGCGGTTTCCCACGCCCATAGCCGGTTGATCATCCACCGCGACCTCAAGCCGTCGAACATTCTCGTCGAGTCCTCAGGCCAGCCGAAGCTGCTGGATTTCGGTATCGCCAAACTGCTCGATAAATCCCAAGACCCGACACAAACCGCCGATCGTCTGATGACGCCGAACTACGCCAGCCCGGAACAGCTTCGCGGCGAGACCGAGACAACTGGCAGTGACATCTATTCGCTGGGCGCAGTGTTGTACAAGATCCTGACGGGCCGGTCACCGCACCAGTCGGAATCGGCCAACGTCCCTGCGATCGACGTCATCGCAGGGACCAGGAAGATCACACCACCAAGCCGGTTGAAACCCGGACTGGCCAGCGATATTGATTACATCTTGCTTAAGGCCCTCAGAGGCGAACCTAACGAGCGATACTCTTCCGTCGAGGCGTTCGCCAACGACATTCGCGCGTTCCTGGAGCGCAGGCCGGTTGCGGCCCGCTCGGGTGATGGGTGGTATAAGGTGCGACGGTTCCTTCGCCGGCGCTGGATTCCGGTTACGGCTGCGGCCGTGACGATTGTGGGGCTTGGTCTCGGTCTGTATGTCGCCAATCGCGAGCGGGCTATTGCACAACGGCGTTTCCTCGAAGTGCGCCAAATCGCGAACAAGCTATTTGACATCGATGCTCAGGCCAGCCAATTGCCCGGCAGCACCAAGACGAGGCAGCTGATTGTGGACACCTCGCTGGATTACTTGCGGCGCTTGTCCACAGATGTACATAGGGATCCTGGGCTGGCACTAGAGCTCAGCCAGGCGTATCTCCAGGTAGCGCGAGTGCAGGGCGTCAGCTCCGAGCGCAATCTCGGGCAGATGGATCAGGCCGACCAGAACCTTCGCAACGCGGACCAACTGGTCCAATCCGTCCTCGCCGCACAGCCGGAGAATCGAACCGCGTTCCTGCGCTCGGCGCAGATTTCTCACGACCGGATGATCCTGGCCAGCCTCCAAGGCGGGCGCCGCGACATCGCCCATCGCGCGGAAGTGCTGGCGCTCGCGCGGAAATCCGCAGAGTCGTTGGATAAGTTCAACGCGGGCAAGCAGGACACCCACGAAGTACTGGACGAAGTCCTCGGCATTTATCTGAACGTCGCGGATCAACATCTCCAGAGACGCGATTTCGACGGCGCCCTACGCCTTTGCGACCGTGCCAGCGGTCTTGCCCGCTCTATGGATGACCGTCTCTCACTCGCGATGTTTCTCTGGGTCGCGGCGGAAGTTTTCCAACAGCGGGCCGACTTGGACGAGGCTTTCAAGACCATTCACGAGTCGGTGCAGTTGCTGGATGGCGGCGGAAAAACCAGTCTCGTGCGCACGATGGATTTAGCCCACGTGCTGATTTGGGAAGGCAGAATTCTCGGACAGGATAACGGCATCAGTATGGGACGCTCCGATGAGGCAGCGATGTCCCTGGAACGCGCCTTCCAAATTACCGATGAGGTGGTTCACAAGGATCCACATGATCAAAGCACTAGAGCTCGGCTGGGAATGGCTGGAGTCGGGCTGGCCGACATTCTGCGTTACTCGGACCCTCAGCACGCCCTCGCCGTCTACGATCACACGCTGCGGCATCTCGCCGAAATCCACGACAATGTGGTCATCCGGCGATTTGAAGTGGAGAACCTGGCCGGCTCAACCTATCCTTTGCGGCGTCTTGGCCGCGCTGCCGAAGCGCGGCGGAGGCTGGACGGCGCGTTCGAACGCCTGAGCCAGCTGAAGGTTTATCCCTCAGAGAGAGTCAGTCCCGGTTCCGTCACATTCAAATCTCTCCGCGCGCTTGCCGACTGGGAAGGGGACAACGGGAACATTCCGCATGCCATCGAGACCTACAAGAAATTACTCGACCAGATCCAGGCAGCGAAGCTCGACCCGGAAACGCTGCTGGAAGATGCGCTGGATCTGTCGAATATCTACAAGGCAATGGCGGATCTTTATAATCGCAGCGGGAGCACAGCTCAGGCTCAAGCAACGTCCGAACTTCGCAACGAGCTGTGGCGAACGTGGGATCGTAAGCTCCCCCAAAACCACTTCATTCGACGACAGCTCGAAGCCGTCGGACGCTAATTGCGGCTCTGTGTCTCTGTGGTTCCAATCCGGCCTGGACGTTTCGGTGGGAATACTACTGCTCGCCCCGCCGAGAATATGGCTGGTGCGGAACCGGGGCCGGAAAGAAGGCGATATGGTTCGGTTGGATGACAAATTACTCCTCGATGCCTGCGAAATCAGCAATGGAGCAAATGTCCCTTATTTGAAAAAAATGATATCTGCTTACGAGGATGCCGTGGATCTTCATAACAGAAATTGCCCGAGACACGAGGTGTACCACAGGCAGAGTGAATTGCGGCTAAGGCAATACGTCCGTAATTGCAAAGAAGCAGATATCCGCATAAAGACTTTCAATGCTATCGACCTCGCCTGGAAGGCAATGATTAAGTCAATTGAACTCACACATGAATACAAGCGACTTGAGAAACAACTTGCGGAATGGGAATCGAGAACAGATTTCTCAAGGTGAAGAACTCCCGATACAGCCAACTTGAAAGGCGCGAGGAATTGTTTGAACGCGCGTAGAAAAGAACACGTACGGTTTCGCGGTTTACCAACAACT
>DATFXZ010000312.1:0-2524 GCA_035315305.1 Terriglobia bacterium
TTGCGTGGGCAACGCACCTTGCTGCGCGAACCGAACGTATGAAACCGTTTCAATCCCTGCTGTCGTACGAAGCCGCTCATGCAGACTTTCGACAACACTCAGGTTCAGTTCTCGATTTCCAATGTTCAGAGTCGGATTGACGGTGGCCAGTAGAAGATCGTCCTTCTTGAAATTCAGATTCAACGTTTCAACCAGGGATAGGGATCGATACGCCAGACCCGCACTCGTCAGCAGCAGAACGGAGAAAGCTAGCTGCATGATGACAAGAACACTTGTCACACGTGATCTTCCCGGCGCAACAGTTTGTTCGCCGGATTTCAATCCAGGAAGCAGCTCCTGACGCCATGCGTGCAGCGCCGGCGCAGTGGTGAATACGAGAGTGCCGGCGACGGCCAGCAGCATGGCATAAGCGAGCACGGTCCAATCCGGGGAGAAATCCACATTCGCAATATTCACGTGGATGCCTTGCGGGCTGGTAAATCCGTTCGGTAAGAGCCACCGTACCGCCCGTGAAGTCCAAAACGCAAAAATGCAGGCCACGCCCCATGCCACTGAAGAGATCGTGACGCCCTCCGCAAGCAGCATGCTGAGAATGCGACGGCGCGACGCACCCAGAGATCGTCGCAAGGCAGTTTCGCGTTGGCGCACGACCGCTCGCTCGAGCAGGAGGTTCGCGACGTTCGCGCACACGATGACGAGAGTCAGCGCGGTCACGATTGAAAAAATCGGAAGGAATTGGCGGCCGCCGATCGCCCCGCCGGCCACGGTCGCAGAATATGGAAGCACAGCGACAATGCGATTTTTCTCTCTACCGGTAGGCGACGCGTGCAGTCGCGCCGACAGTGTTGCGAACTCGGCCTGCGCCCGCGACACCGGCGTGCCTTGCGCCAATCGCCCGATCATGAAGACTTCCACCGGAGTGGGCGGCAGGCGATCGATCACCCGGCTGCGCACTCGAAAGTATGTATACGCAAAAATCGGAACCCACACGTCATCAGGACTTCCCAATATCGGCCCCTGGAATTTAGGCGGAGCGACACCGATGATAGTTGCGGGATAGCCGTTTAAAGTGAGCGCCCGGCCGATGATGTCATTCGTCCGCTGAAATTGTGTGTCCCATAATCGATCGCTTATAACAGCCACCAGTCCCGAATTCTCGAGACGATTTTCGCCTTCTGTAAAGGATCGACCTTTAGCGATGCGGACTCCGAGCGTTTCAAAGTAATTCGTCGTAACTGCCGCGCCGAGGAACGCATAGTTGGCATCGGCAACGGTGACTGTAAACCGACCCGGACTGAACCCAAGCAACGATCGGAGTGTTCGGCTCTGCTCGACGTATTGGAGGTAGTCCTGTATCGGATGAAAGAATTCGCCAGGTCTGCCAACCACGCCCAATGCGACCAAACCGTCTCCTTGAATTCCCGGAGCGGGCCTCGTGATAAACGAGTGCACAAAAGAGTAGATGGTCGTGTTGCCGCCGATCACGAGCGCGATGAGAATGACCGCTGTTGCGCTCAGGCCGGGCGATTTCGAGAGAATGCGACTACCGAACCGCAGATCTTGTAAAAGCTGTTCCAAGCATCACCTCGAATTGTCTGCTCTCTTGTATCAGTGCCTGCTGATAGCTCCGGCAATGTCTCTGGCAACGGCTTCCATGTCCTCGTGCTGGACGAGTTGCGTGAATATTTCTTCGAGCGAAGGAAGGTGCATAAGGTCGCGTAGACGTCCGACGCTGTCTTCGGCTTTGATTTGGCCCTTATAAATAATGATGACCTTCGCACAGATGCGCTCGACGACTTCGAGCACGTGCGAAATATAGAGAATAATTTTTCCTCGTGCTGCGAGTTCCGCGACCAGATGTTTGAAGAGCAGTGACGAGGAGACGTCCAGTCCCGAAAGAGGCTCGTCGAAAATCAGGACGTCGGGATCGTGCAGCAGCGCTGCCGAAATCAAGACCCGCTGCTTCATACCCTTCGAATACGAGGCCAAAGGCGCATGCCGGTTCAAGTACAGCGAAAACAGCTTCAGCAGATCCGTAGCTTTCTCGTTCACTACGCGTTCCGGCAGCTCGCGAAGCCGGCCCATAAGTTGCAGGTACTCCATCCCGCTGAGCGCCGGATACACGTGCGCCTCTTCGGGCACATAGCCCAACCTGCGCTTGAATCCAATAAAATCACGGCGAACATCGAAACCATCGAGAAGGATTTTGCCGGCTGTGGGCTCGACCAACCCTGCGAGCATTTTCACTGTCGTGGACTTGCCTGAGCCATTCGGCCCAAGGTAACCCGTAATCTCCCCGGCATTCACATTGAAGCTGACCTCGTTCACAACGGGTACGCGACGGTATCGCTTCGTCAACCCTTGTACTTCGAGTCTCGACATCGCATTAATCCTTCAGCCGCAGTGCTTCGATCCGTTTAACGAATCGAATGTCGAGTGGATGTTGGAATGTGTAGATGAGTCCGAGAAGTCCGATCTCGATCAGCATTCCAGGCGCTAGTAGCGGAATCTTTCCGGAGAGCGT
>DATFXZ010000313.1:0-7067 GCA_035315305.1 Terriglobia bacterium
CTGCATTGCGGTTCGCATAAGTGTGTAGGATTCCATCCTTTCAGGAACCCGCGAGTCAAGCGTCTCTCATCCGCAGCGCGTGTTTGACTGCTCCGCAGTGCGGTAGTACTATGCGGCCACCTTTTAAACCCTAGTGCAAACAACAAATCGTGTCAGGCGTCCAGTGACGCGGACGGAGGAGACTCATGAGAAGACTGCTTGCCGCATCAATACTGCTGTCCTCTGTTTTTTTCTCGAATGTATTTAGCCAGACAACGAATGCAACGTTGGGCGGAACTGTAACCGATGCCTCGCGAGCTTTGGTGCCCGGCGTGACCGTCACAGCGACAAATACACTGACTGGAATCGTCAATACTATTGTTACAAACGAAACCGGCGCGTATCAGTTCGCCTCTCTTCAGACGGGAACTTACAAAGTCACTGCGGAACTGCCTGGCTTTCTGACGCAGACTTATAACGATGTCACGTTGGGTGTGGCGCAGCAGGTGCGTCTGAACTTCGCGCTGCAGGTTGCGACGCAGACCCAAACAGTTGAAGTCAATGTCGCGGCGGATACGTTGATCGCAACCACTTCATCTTCCGTCGGCGCTGTACTTCCTGAATACAAGCTGCGCGATCTGCCGCTTGCGTCACGCAACGCCCTCGATTTGGTTGCAACTACTGCGGGAACCCAGGGAAGCAGTTTTGCGGGAGCGAGAACCGTTTCCGTCAATACGGTGCGAGACGGCGTGCCGGTAAGCGACGGACGCTACGACGTCGGTGTGTCGGCCTCCACGTACGTGAGCCCGGATCTGGTCGAGGAAGTCCGAGTCATTGTTGCCCCGGCTGATGCGGAAATGGGGCGCGGCTCCGGTCAGGTTCAAATGGCAACGCGATCGGGAACGAATCAGGTTCGCGGCAGTATTTTCTGGACCAATCGGAATTCAGCGCTGAGTGCCAACTCGTGGGGAAACAACTTCAGTGGCGCGGATAAGGATTACAAAAACGGAAATCAGTTTGGAGCACGCGTCGGCGGACCCATCATCAAAAACAAAACTTTCTTCTTCTTCCTTTTTGACGGTCAACGTTACGTCACCAAACAACAATTTACCGGCGCCGTACTCACCCGGGAAGCCCGTCAAGGCGTCTTTAGATTTTTCCCTGGCGCGCAAAACGGCAATGTTTTGTCGAATAGTCCAACTGTCGATAAATTCGGCAACCCTGTCAGCCCGAACGGGTCCGACCTTCAATCGATCAGTGTGTTCAATAAGGATCCAAATAGACTTGGAATAGATTCCTCAGGATGGGTCCAGCGGTTAATCGACAGAATGCCGCTGCCAAACGACTTCACGAACTGCGGCGCGGCTTTCAACCCGAGCGGCAGTACAGCCCAGCAAACACTCGCACCGTCCTGCGACGGCTTGAACGTGGCCGGCCATCGCTGGCTCAGGCGAGTTGAAGGGGTAGACACATCCGTTGGAGATGGGCAAGACACGAATCGTGATCAGTACAACGTTCGAATTGATCATAACTTCAATTCGAACCACAAACTTACGTTCAGCGGAACCAAAGAAAAAGACTGGTCGATGACGACGCAGACAGGGATCGCGAATTGGCCAAACGGGTATGACGGTTCGGTGAAACGCGATCCGATTTTCTATTCTGCGTCTCTCGTTTCAACGCTAACGCCGACTCTCCTGAATGAATTTCGGTTCGGAAGCCGTAGAAACAAACACTTCGCTTGGAATGCTATTCAGCGGCCTGATGCGATCGGCGACGAAGCTCGGAAAAATCTTCCCAGCAAGAATGGGGAACTGTTCTTCCCAACGCACATCCTGTTCGCAGATAACTTCGTCCAAGCGGGGCAGACCCGCGGACAGACCAGTCCCGTATTTACATTTACCGACAGCTTGAGCTGGACCAGGGGCAAGCACGCGTTCAAGACCGGTGCTGAGGTACGCTTTACTTCATCGCGTGGTTACAACTTTGGCGACGACCCGAAGTTGCTTTTCCCAACTGTTACGATCGGCACGGGAAGCGTGGCCATACAAGGGTTGGACAATATTCCAGGCTTGGTGGGCCGTAATGTGACGACCGCGCAGCAACTGCTGAACGACCTTTCCGGTTCGGTTTCCGCCGTCTCTCGTACCTTCTACATCCAAAAACCCACCGATCAGCAGTTCTCTGGATTAGTTCAAACCCCAAAGGACAATCATCAGAACGAATGGGGCGCATTTTTCAAAGATGACTGGAAGATCCGCCCCGATCTCACGCTCAACTTAGGTGTGCGCTATGACTTCTATGGAGTGCCCTGGGAAAGCACCGGATTGATGGCCTTTCCGGTCGGGGGCAACAAAGCGTTGTTCGGAATTTCCGGTACTGATCTCGGGGCGCTCTGGAATCCATATGCAACAGGCGGCTCACTGACAACGCTGGCATTCACCGGTAAGCATTCGCCGAATTCAAAAATCCAATGGTATAACGACGACTGGAACAACTTTGCTCCTGCTGTGGGCTTCAGTTGGTCGCTGCCGTGGTGGGGAAAGGACAAGACGGTCCTGCGCGCAGGTTATGGCATGAGTTTTTCCGGATCCGCCAACTTTAATGCCGCTTGGAACTTCAGCAATCCGTCATCTCAGAGCATCTCCCAGAACTTAACCAGGCTCGGACTGGGGGCTCAGTACTTCAACTTGACGACTCTGCCTATTCCCGTAGCTCAGCCGACCGATGTGCCACTTGCAGTGGAACCGTTGACCCAGCGTACCGCGGCACTGCGAGCGTCGGATGAGAATCGAGTGACTCCTTACGTTCAGAACTGGAGTCTGGAAATCCAACGCTCGCTCAGGTCCAACCTCACTTTCGAGGCGCGGTATATCGGCAGCAAAGGAACAAAGCTTCTCGGCGGAATCCCTCTCAATGATGTGAACGTCTTCGAGAACGGAATTCTTGAGGCATTCAACATTACGCGGCAGGGTGGTAATGCAACGCTCTTCAATCAGATGCTGAATGGATTAACGCTGAATACCGGAACAAACGCAGCCTTGGGGCAAGGCAGAATCGATGGGTCGACCGTGACAGGGTCGGCTGCGCTGCGGGCGAGTTCGTTGTCGCGAGGATTCATTGCGGACGGCGACGTTGGCCAACTCGCGAATTTCCTGAACACGTCAACGACTGTAACCGGTCAGGGGGGCGGCCTTCTGCGAAACAGCAAGTTGTTCCCAGAGAATTTCATTGTCGCCAATCCTCAGTTCTTGTCCGTGAGGATGGATACGAATCCCGGCAACTCCTCGTATCACGCCATGAACCTGCAGGTCACTAAACGTCTGTCGAGTGGGTTTACGAATCAGACGTCTTACACCTGGAGCAAGACGCTGGGCGAAGCGAGTGATGACGGCGCAGCAATGTACCTGAATCCAAGGCAACGCGCGCTCAACAAGACCCTCATGGACTTTCATCGTACGCATTCCGTCCGCAGCAATGGAACCTATGAATTGCCTTTCGGGCCGAACCGTCTCTTTTTTACAAACGGCCCAGGATGGTTGACTCGGCTGGTCGAACAATGGCAGTTGGGAGGAATCTTCACCTGGACCTCGGGGGCGCCGCTGACCATCACGGCCAGCACCTCTTCGTTTACGCAAAATGTCAACAACACGCCAGTCCTTCTCGGAAACTTTCCGAAGAACATCGGAAGGGTCACGCCGGGGAAGGATGGCGCGACGTACTTCCCGGGCCTGCAGCAGGTGACAGATCCCGGAATTCAAAATGTTACAACAGCGCAGGCGCTCGACACGCGTTTCAGCAACAAGGCGATTGCTGATGCTCAAGGTAACTTTATTCTCGTGAATCCTGCTCCCGGGCAACTCGGCACGCTGGGACGCGCCTGGATCGAGGGTCCGTCACATATCGGGCTCGATTTCAATTTGGTGAAGCGTGTGAGAATCGCCGAAAGCAAGACGTTTGAAGTGCGCCTGGATGTTGTGAATATATTGAACACACCACGGTGGAACGATCCGATTTTGGATATCAACAATCAAAATTTCGGTAAGCTAACGGCTTCCGATCCATCCAGCTCGTTTCAACAGTCGGACACTGTTACCGGCGCCAGGACGTTCACGGTTAACGCTCGCCTGAATTTCTGAGGGCTGGAAGATCGTTATGAACTCAAACGAGATTCATTCCGGATCGCCAGGGTTGTTGAACAGCACGGTCAGGCGAATGCTTCCATGGCCGAATTGTGGGAAGCCCGTTGCAAATCGGTCGCCGGGATCCAGATTCGATGCCGTGTCATCCGGTGGAAACAGAATGAGCGAGTTCAGGAACGCAATGAGCGACGATTGATCTGACTGAGACGACCTCGCGAACGAATCGCGGACGGAACTCGCTTCACCCCCGTGGCGCAAGATGACTTCTGTTAGATTGACGCTGCGTCCATCATGGCCGTAGGGACCGGTTGATCCGACGCCCCATAACGGTCTGGTCAGGAATTCCGTCCGGATCGTGCCGTCATAGTTCCTCTCATAAAGATTGGGACCCAGGTCGTGGCGTTTGAAGTCTGTATAGATGTTCTTCACGAGAAATGGCCGCATGTTCGGTAATTGCAGATCCGGAAATCCGGTTCCGTCGGACCTTAACGTGAATAATCCAGTCACAGTTGCGAACAGGTTGTTGAAGATTCCCCTGTTCGTATCGAACGCCGTTTCTACATCACCGACACGGCGATCGTGTTCGATCAGAAGATCGGGTATATGACATGAGCTACATCCGGATCTCTCAAAGACGCGGCGACCATGGTCCGTGTCTTGGGTCTGCTCATAGACAGCCGGCTTGAAGTAGTTCAGGAAGTAGAACTCCATATGATCCACAAGGCTGGTGGGTATCTCATTCCGGACTCCATCCTGATCCGGATCCGCATTGGGATCTTCGGTAGGTGGGGCCTCAATCGAGTCGATGGAACCATCCAGAACCATTCCTGCGGGCGTCACCACTCGGCCTCCTCGGCTGGCGATGCCGAGATCGGGGTCCACTGCCTGAAGTCCCATCTCTGCTTGCCAGGCGCCCACAACGAACTCTCGAATCGATATCGTGCCTCCATGCGCGAAGAAAGGACGAACGCGAAGGTCCGAATCCACACCCTCAACCTCGGATGTATCCATTCCGCCGTCTGGCAAGGCCTTAATAAATCCGTAATGAATACCCTTGCTCTGTAGTTTGGCGCGAACCGGCCGCCCGGTCGATCTCGCCAAGGCGGCCGCCTGTGCGCGGATCAGGCGGAGATCCGACGTGATTTCGTCCGCCAGCATTTCTTTCAGGCCGAGTCCGAAAAGGTGCGGGGCATCGCGAGTGTCCGGCCGGGTTGCGACATCGCCGCCGGCGCCGCCGGATCCTTTCGGCCGACCATGACAACCGGCGCAACTATCCGAGAGTCCCGCCCCAATTGCGAGCACTTTGTTGATGTCTCCGGAGCCGTCACCAACGATAGGACCGACGCCTTCAGAACGGCTCATTTTCCGTTGAAACAACTCGCGGCCGCGGCGTATCGACCGGAACGGATCCCGGCGAATGATGAACATCGACGAGTCAGGCGTCATCACATCGCCGCGGCCTGCGCCGATCTCCTGCCCTAGTGTTTTCTTAATCCCTTCATTTGCGACATTGGGGGCCTTGTTCTTATCAATCAACTGTGCAAGCGCGGGCCCGGCCGCTATTGCCAAGACAGTTACGATCACCAAATGACTTCGAGTGAGTGTTATAGCGGCCATTTCTACCTCCGTTTAGATAAAGCGAGATTCAGAAGCAAAATTGGCGAAGAAAAAAGTCTCTCTTACCGGTGGCTGGCCGCTTCGAGTTGTCGTTGGATGTAAGCGTTTTTAGGAAGCCTGCGATTCCAGTTCTGCCAAAGTTCAAGGCCGGAGCGTAGAGATCGATTGTGCCTGGGCTGCATTTCCGTTGCGAAGATGAAGGGTGGCGAGCGCTTCATAGATGCGCGACGTTCCCGTGGAATTGCGCGTCAGTGCCTGTGTCCGGATGGGTCGCCATAAAGGTCCCCAATGCACTGACGCCGCGTTATGATCGGAGCTCATTAACTCTTCCGTTGCGTCGGCGACACGTTCTGTCAGGCCATGGTCACTGGTCGAATCGAAACTTAGAAGGGATGCTATTTCGGTGCGCAGCTCCGGAGCGATCTGGCGTCCCGCAAAGAGTTTTTCACGCTCGCCGCGCGTCAGATCTGCGACCTCGTCGAAGAGAAGGCGTACGGCAGAGTCCATTGCGTGTCTCAGCTAACGGAAATGCTGGGGATTATAATGTCGCAAGTACATCCCAAGAAAGATCAATCCGCCCTGAATCAACTGGTGAACGCGCTATACGGCGACCTGCACCGAATCGCTGCACGGCACTTGCGAGGCGAACGGTCCGAGCACACGCTTCAGGCAACGGCACTGCTTCATGAGGCCTACCTGAGACTTTCTGAAGAGACTCAGCGACAGTTCAACGGACGAACACATTTCCTCGCCGTTGCATCTCGGGTGATGCGGGAAGTTCTTGTCGATCATGCGCGGGCTCGAGCTACACAAAAGCGTGGCGGCGGCAGGCATAACGATCTGAACGCGAACGCACCGGAGCAGAGCTTGCAAATAGCCACGAAGCGGGGTAACGACCCCGTGGAGATTCTCGAGTTGAATCGCGTCCTCGACGTTCTCGCACAGGAGGACGAATCTTTGGCACAGGTGATCGAAATGCGGTACTTCGGAGGCATGACTGCGGAGGAAACGGCCAAAGTGCTCGGCCGCTCCGTTCACACCGTGCGCCACGATCTACGCCTCGCCAAAGCCTGGCTGCGCCGCGAGCTTGGACGTTCCCGGCATTCGAGTGCTGAAAGCACGCATCGATAATTTTTCTCGCATCCGACAACCTTGGGATGGCCCGGCCCAAAAACTGTCTGGAAAATGGCCAATGCTCTCTGATACATAGTCGCGGCTTCGGCAAACCGCAGCTGAGAAATGCGCAGCGTCGCGAGATTGTTCAGAGTGATTGCGACATCGGGATGCTCAGGGCCGAGGAGCTTCTCTTTGAGCTGAAGAGCTCGTTGG
>DATFXZ010000314.1:0-6910 GCA_035315305.1 Terriglobia bacterium
TTTTCATATCGAGTCCAGTCCGTCCATGGCCACCCATCCAACGGCCGCTTTCAGACGTTGATTATCTTCTCCTGTCGTTTAGCCGAACAGGAAACCTGTCGGCCAACCTGATCACTGCAAGCATGCGGCCAACTCTCAAGACTCGTAAAATCAACAGGCTTGTGGACCTTTGTCCAATGTGAAATGACAAATTTCGCTAGTGCGCTTACAGAGATCGTCATGACGAAAAAAACGCGGGCAACTTCAATTGCCCGCGTTTCGTTCTGTACTTGTGTTCGAGCGTTATTGAACCGGCATGCCGGACATATTTGTCGGGAAGCAGTCGCCCGTCGTGCTGCCGCATCCTGAGACAGTCTGGTATTTGATCACTGCATCTGGCCAGCTGAAATACGCATAACGGCCGCTGTTCGCCGATGCTGGGTTGGCGGTCGCCGTATAGTCTTGCAAATTAGCAGTTACTGAAAAAGTGTATCCGGATACGCCTGGAGGTGTAGCAGCAGTGTTAAAGCGTGTATCCAACAAACCAGCTGAGACCAAATCCGTCAGCCCACCAAACTGACCACCAGCGGACGACAGATAAGTCACTTCCGCCGTGTTGATGGTTCTCAAGTTCGAGACCGCTGCAGACTCATTCGCAGCCTGTCTCGACCGCAGCAAGCTCGGAATCGCAATCGTCGCGATGATCAGGATGATTGCGACCACAATCAGCAATTCCAAGAGCGAAAACCCGCGATTATTCTTCATTAAAGTTCCCCTCCATGTTTGGGAATTTTAGTCTTCGATTTTGAAATCCAAAATCTCTTAGATTGGTCAGCTGTGTTCAATAAAGCTCCAAGACTGTCCATATAAGGATCCTGGCTCAACACCGGTCCAACGGTTGCAACCGTGAAACCAATTTGCCGCGGCCCCGGAATCTATAGGTTATCGATGGCTTCTTAGCGAAAAATGACAAATCCTGTCAATTGTATTGCGGAATAACGTCAGTTGATACTCAACGGCCTACCCATATAGTGATAGCAATGTTACGGGTTTTTGGAATCGAAACACGCCTTCAACTGGCGATTACAGCATGCATCCTTTCCGTCGTCGTGGTGACGACACTGGGTGGAAGCGGCGGCGCGCCCTGGGTATATTTCAGTTACCGAACACTCTTGGTTGTGATTGCGATTCTCTGCGCGATCGGTTCGCGCAGTGCGGAATACAGAACCGACCGTTTCTTCCTCATGGGTATTGCTCTTTTGTTCGGGCTTATGCTGATTTCGGTTCTTCGAATTCCGGGCTCCCACTTTGAAGCATTTTACCTCTGGTTCAAGTACGCCTTTTTTGCGGCAGCCTTCGTGAATCTTGCAAACTATACCCGATACCAATCCGCGCGCTGGAGAGGATTTCTGCTGGGCTCGGTGGTTGCTGTAAGTCTCGTGCATCTCTTGCCTGACCTCATCCTGAACCGCGGCCTGGTCATGGGCTTTTCTAAGAACAACGCCAATTACTTCGCAACATTTCTGCTGATCTCGTTGGCGGGCACTCTTTCGGCCGCAATCTACGCGCGCGTGCCTGCGTGGCGCGCAGCCGCTGCGGTCTCGAACGTCGTGATCCTGTTCGGAATCATCAAAACCTCATCGCGGGGTGCAACCCTGGCCGCCGTCGCAATGATCGCTGTTACAGCCATTCGGGCGCGCAGCCGGATACCGCGTCAGGTTTGGTTGGTCATCGGGCTTGCTGGTTTGGTTGCAGCGATTCTTGGGAGTCCGTACCTGATCAGCAAGTTCGTCGACCGCGGCGAAATCGATCCGTATAACTATGCGCGGACGGAAATTTGGAAGAGTTCGCTTCACGTGATTGCACAGAGTCCAATACTCGGCGTCGGATTTGGTCAATTTGCTCACATATCGAAGCGTTTCGCGCTGCCGATCGATGGAACTGTTGCGCGTTATCTGAAACGTGCCCAAATGGCGCACAATGAATATCTGCAGCATATCGCCGAGTTAGGTTTTCCGGCAGCATTCCTTCTGTTCGCGCTTCTCGGGTATTTGATTTATCTCGTTTTAAAACGCGCTAAGACGGCGTGGCCCGACTTAAGATGCTTCAATGAAGCAGCACTGTTGATCGCTATCGGCGTTGGCACTCACGCGCTGGTGGACAATTGCTGGACGATTCCCGTTACTGCCTCAAGCCTGGTCGCGCTGGCGCTCGCGGACCCACTTCCGTTGATAAAGAAACAAACGACGTATCGTTGGACTAACCCTCAACTCGCCTTTGTCGGGGCGGCAATCGTCGTCGTGTATGTTTTTTCCACCGCGATCCCCGGTACGGGTTTGTACTACAACGCGAGAGGCCACGAGGCATATGAACGAAATGATTTCGCGGTCGCTGAGCGATACCATCGCGCAGCGATCGCGGTCGTGCCGAATCACCCGTTATTTCTCGACAATCTGGGAATGGTCTACCTGCAGCAGTTCACGGAGAACAGAGATCCGAACCTGCTCGCATCAGCCAAAATCTATTTTCGTCGAGCCATCCAGGCGAGTCCGAAATCACTCGATCCTCACATGCACATGGAGACCGCTTTGGGATTCTCCCTAAACGGTGACCCATCGCACGATCGCGATATTTACTCAGAAATGATTCAGGTGGATAGCGAACTTCTTGCGATTGATCCCTTTATTCCGTTTGTCCGACGGAATCTCGCTGGTGCCTTCTACAACCTGGGACAGCTTGATCACGCAATCCTGGAGGTTGAGAAAGCAGTCGAATACGAACCAAACTATGTTCCGGGGCACTTGCAGCTGGCTGCCTGGTACAGCGAGCACGGAGACTCCGTTGCAAGTCAACACCACACTGCTGCCGCGATCGCGATCATCAACAAATACCGAAATTTCAAGCCGACAGCACCTTATGAAGCTCTACTGCTGGGGCGCCCGGAGCAATCATCGGCCGCACTGACAGTCCCAGATAAGTAAAAGGCAAGGACTGCAAAATGTAAGTTATCGCGATTTAGTTTACGATGAATCGGTGATGAGACGAGTTCTGATTACAACATCGCCATTCGGAGATTCCGATACAACAGCGCTCGGGATGCTCGATGAAGAAGGAATCGTCTATAAGTTAAACCCCTTTGGCCGCCGGTTGCGCGAGCAGGAACTCGCGGAACTCATCGGACCTTATGAAGTGTTGATAGCCGGAACTGAACCGATCACTGAGCGCGTGCTCGATCGTGCGCCCAATCTCCGACTGATTGCACATACAGGAATTGGTCTCGACAACATACCGCTTGCTGCAGCACGTGCGCGTGGGATCGCGGTGACCTATACGCCTTCGGCACCCTCACCCGCTGTAGCCGAATTCACGATCGGCCAGATGCTGGCGCTCTTACGCGGGACTGTAAATGCGGATCGCGGAATGCGACAAGGTGTTTGGAATCGTTGGGTGGGCCGACGTCTTAGCGGACTCACTATCGGAGTGATTGGCGTCGGAAGAGTTGGACGCCTCGTCATTCAACATTTACGAACGTTTCGGCCGGCGCGCATCCTCGCCAACGACTTGATCACCGATGACTCATTCGCCGAACAGACCGGCTGCATTTGGATCGACAAGGAGACTATTTTCCGCGAGGCCGACATTATCACGTTGCACGTCCCGCTCACGCGTCAGACGCGGCACATGGTTGGACCTAACGAACTCGAAGTCATGAAGCCGGATGTTATCCTGATCAATACAGCGCGAGGTGGAATCATCGACGAGACGGCTCTCGCGATTGCACTTCAAACGCGTCCAACGTTCTCAGCGGCCATCGACGTGTTCGAAGAAGAACCTTATACGGGCGCGCTCACGACGCTGGAAAACTGTCTCGTATCGTGCCACATGGCGTCATGCACACGAGATTGCCGACTCCAAATGGAATTGGAAGCGGCACGGGAAGTGGTTCGATATTTTCGCGGAGAGCCTTTTGTGACGCCGGTCCCCGAAGCGGAATACCTCGTTCAGAGTGAAAAATGATACGTCATTCATGTTACCCTGCCCTGCGAATATGAAAACTGCACTGATTACCGGCATAACCGGTCAAGACGGCTCCTATTTGACGGAGTTGCTGCTGGCGAAAGGCTACACGGTTTACGGTGTTATTCGCCGCTCAAGCTCCTTCAACACGGGCCGCATCGATCATATCTATCAGGATCCGCATGATCCAACACCACAGATGCGGCTGGTATATGGCGACCTCAATGACGCGAGTTCCTTGAACAAAATCATTCGCACCATAGCGCCGGATGAAATTTATAACCTCGGCGCGCAAAGCCATGTAAGGGTGAGCTTCGATGTACCTGAGTACACTGGTGAAGTCACCGCGCTCGGAACCGTGCGCCTGCTTGAGGCAATTCGTGAAACCGGCGTGAAAACCAAGTTCTACCAGGCATCCAGCAGCGAGATGTTTGGAAATGCCAAGAGTCCGCAGAGCGAGAACACACCGTTTGAACCGTGCAGTCCTTACGCTGCAGCCAAACTCTATGCCCATTGGATGACCGTGAACTACCGTCAGGGATACGGGTTGTTCGCCTGCAATGGCATCCTGTTCAATCACGAATCTCCTCGTCGCGGTGAAACATTTGTGAGCCGCAAGATCACGAAAGCTGTAGCGCGTATCAAGCTGGGACTTCAGGACAAACTCTTCCTCGGAAATCTCGATGCGAAGCGCGACTGGGGCTATGCTGGAGACTATGTGGAGGCGATGTGGATAATGCTCCAGCAACCGGAACCCGACGACTTCGTCATCGCCACAGGGGAAACGCACTCTGTCCGTGAGTTTCTCGATGAAGCCTTCGGGTACGTCAAACTGAATTGGAAGGATTTCGTTAAGATCGATCCCCGGTACTATAGACCTAACGAGGTGGACCTTCTCCTCGGCGATGCATCGAAGGCTCGTCAAAAACTCGGTTGGAAACCGAAAGTCAGCTTCCAAGAGCTTGTGCGCATGATGGTAGATGCGGATTTACAAGCCGAAGCTCCACGTCCTACGGCCTCTTCAGCCTCGGAAAGATCATGAGCTTCTTAAAAGGCAAGCGAATCCTCGTCACCGGTGGTTCAGGTTTTCTCGGTTCCTACCTGGTGAAGAAGTTGGAATTAAGATCGCCTGCCGAAATTTTTGTTCCCCGAAGAGCAAAATATGACCTTGTAGAAAACGCAAACGTTCGTCGACTGTATGAAGATTCGCGGCCCGATATCGTCATTCACGCTGCGGCTCAGGTCGGAGGCATTGGAGCCAACCGGAAAAACCCCGCGACATTTTTCTACAACAATCTGATGATGGGTACTCAGTTGATGGAGTACGGACGCCAATATGGCGTAGAAAAATTCGTGGCGCTCGGAACAATCTGCGCCTATCCAAAGTTCACGCCGGTGCCCTTCAAAGAAGATGACTTGTGGAACGGATATCCTGAGGAAACCAATGCTCCATATGGTCTAGCCAAGAAAATGCTCCTCGTTCAGGCACAGGCCTATCGTCAGCAGTTCGGATTCAACGCCATCTATCTTCTCCCCGTCAATCTGTATGGCCCGGGTGATAATTTCGATCCAGAAACCTCTCACGCGATTCCCGCCATTATCAAAAAGTGTGTAGACGCTGTTCGAAATCGCCATTCTGAAGTGGTCCTCTGGGGGACAGGCATATCTACACGTGAATTTCTTCATGCGGACGATGCGGCCGAAGGAATCGTCCTCGCGACCGAAGGCTACAATGACAGCGCTCCGGTGAACATCGGCGCAGGAGCCGAAATACGGATTAAGGATCTGGCAGAACTCATTGCTCGCTTGACGGAATTCAGCGGCAAGATCGTGTGGGACGCCACAAAGCCCGATGGCCAGCCACGGCGCATGCTGGATGTATCGAGGGCAGAGCGTGCTTTCGGCTTCCGAGCTCGTGTGCCTTTTGAACAAGGACTGCGAGAAACGATTGAATGGTATGCGAGCCGGTCAAAAGGATGAATCGACCGGGCATGCAAACATCGGATTTGCCGGACATTGAAATTCGTCCAGATACCGCCTTCCGCATGCTGGACACCCGCGAACTATGGTCCTATCGCGAGTTGATGTACTTCCTAACGTGGCGCGACGTTAAAGTTCGATACAAACAAACGGCCATTGGAATTCTTTGGGCTGTTCTTCAACCGGTTGCGATGATGTTGGTATTCACACTCATCTTCGGACGTCTCGCGAAGATGCCGTCTTCGGGAGTTCCTTTTTCGCTGTTTTCCCTGAGTGGTCTACTTCCCTGGCAATTGTTCTCCCGCGCAATTACAGAATCGACAAACAGTCTTGTTACAGATCAGCGTTTGATTTCGCGTGTTTATTTCCCACGCATCATCGTGCCAATTGCGAGTGTGATGGCGGCATTGGTGGACTTCTTGATTGCCGCGACTATCCTCTTTCTACTGCTGGTTGGTTATGGTCTTCCGCTTCGGGTCGAACTGATTTGGATGCCGGTGTTCATGCTGCTGTTGATTCTCGCGGCTCTCGGAGTGGGATTCTGGTTGTCTGCTCTAAACGTGGAATATCGCGACGTAACGTATACGCTGCCTTTTCTGAATCAATTCTGGTTCTTCATCACGCCCGTCGTATATCCTGCCTCACTTCTGCCAGATCGGTGGCGCTTCGTATATGCGTTGAATCCTATTGCCGGTGTTGTCGAGGGTTTCCGTTGGGCACTGTTCGGGATCGGTACTGCGCCCGGCTCGATGCTTGCCGCCTCTGCTGTTGTTTCGATTCTCCTGTTCTGTACAGGATCGATGTGGTTTCGGCTCAGGGAAAGGTCGTTTGCTGACGCAATCGGCTCAGGGGGCCGATGATGGGAGATTTCGCCATTCGAGCAGAGGGTCTGAGCAAGCGATATCGCCTCGGGAAAACGGTCCGCTACAATGCG